>DOOI01000159.1:0-822 GCA_003512825.1 Paracoccaceae bacterium
CGGGACTGACAGCGGCCCTTTCTATGGGAGATTTAGTGGTGATTGCGCTTTTTGCAGACCCGGAGCGCGCCACACTGCCATTGCAGGTGATGCGATTGATGGGGAGCTACCGAACCGATGATGCGGCGGCGGCGGCGCTTTTGCTGTTTGCGCTGAGTTTGGGGCTGTTTTGGATGTTTGACCGGGGAGGTCGTGATGCTGACGCTTGAGGCTGTGGTGATTGCCTACCCCGATTTCCGACTTGAGGCGTCGTTTGTTGTGCCACAGGGCGCTGAGGTGGCCATTGTTGGACCGTCAGGCGCGGGGAAGTCCACTTTGTTGGCCGCCATTGCCGGGTTTGAGTCTGTCGCGTCAGGCCAAGTTCTATGGCAAGGGCGCGCGATCACTCAAAGCAGACCAGCGGCCCGGCCATTTTCAATGCTGTTTCAGGATAACAATCTGTTCCCGCATCTGACGGTGTTCGAGAATGTGGCGCTTGGGGCAAATCCGGGGTTGCGGCTGTCGGAAACGGACCGCGCGGCGGTGCATTCAGTCTTGGCGAAGGTGGGTTTGGCGGAGTTCGCCGCGCGCCGCCCGGCGGCCTTGTCAGGGGGGCAACAGGGAAGAGTTGCGATAGCGAGGGTGTTGTTGCAGCGTCGGGCATTGATCTTGCTTGATGAGCCATTTGCCGCACTTGGGCCCGCGTTGCGAGGCGAGATGCTGGATCTCGTCAGGCAAGTGGCGCGCGAGACAGGCGCAAGCGTGATGCTGGTCACGCATGACGTGGCCGAAGCCGCGCGGTTGCCAATGATGATCCTTGTGGCCGAGGCGCGCGCAGCCCCG
>DOOI01000159.1:1065-3542 GCA_003512825.1 Paracoccaceae bacterium
GGCCGAGGCGCGCGCAGCCCCGCCACAAGACAGCGCCGAACTTCTGGCCAATCCGCCCCCTGCCCTTCGGGCGTGGATGGGTTGATAGAGCGCGAGAAGACAAAACGCCCGCTGATCGTGTCAGCGGGCGTTTGGGTGTTTTCAGGAAAACCGCGAATTAGGCGGTCTTCTTGCCTTTGTGGGGGGCCCAAAGCTTCTTGTTGGTCAGGTAGAGCAAGACCGACAGAACCGTGAGGAAGATCACAGCGATAAAGCCTGACTGCTTGCGCGCCATCATCTTGGGCTCGGCGGCCCACATCAGGAAGGCAGCGACGTCTTCGGCCATGTGATGCGCCGAGTTGTCATGCCCATCTGCATATTCCACAGCGCCGTCCGAAAGCGGAGGAGCCATGGCGATCATGCCGCCGGGGAAGGCTTTGTTTTCATAGAAGGTCGAGCCTGCCATTTCGATTTCTTCGCCGGTGTAACCCGTCAGCAAGGAAACGATGTATTCCGGGCCGCCAGTACCTTTGAGGAACTGGTTGATGCCAAGGCCGTAGGGGCCATGGAAACCAGCGCGGGCTTTGGCCATCATCGACAAGTCGGGCGCATTGGAAAGGCCTGACATCGGGAAATGGTCCGCCGGGGTGCGCGGGCGGGTATCATCCAGCTCGGGGTCGAAAATATCGAGGTTCGCGGCATATGCGCGGACCTGATCTTCCGGGATGCCCGGACCAGCTTCGTCCGACAGCGTCCGCAACGGCACATAGCGCAGGCCGTGGCAGGCAGAGCAGACTTCAGTGTAAACCTGAAGGCCGCGCTGAAGTTGGAACTGATCATAGGTTCCAAAGGGACCTTCGAAAGAGAAATCCACGTCATGGACATGGGCTTCGCTTCCAGCGGCCAAAGCAGCGCCCGAAAGGCTCAGGGCAGCCGCTGCGGTGATCGCAAAACGTTTCAGCATGGATCCTGTTCCTTTCTCACTCAGCCGCATGGGCTTTGGAGCCGTAATGAGCATTGAAATCTTCCTCGATCGTTGCCGGAGCAGGCAGCGGTTTTTCGATCACGCCGAGAATGGGCAGGATGACGAGGAAATAAGCGAACCAGTATGTCGAACCGATCAAAGAGATGGTCGAATACGGCGGTTCGGCGGGCATTGCGCCACACCACATCAGCACGACAAAGTCGACGGCAAGCAGCCAGAACCATGCCTTGAACATCGGGCGGTAGCGGCCCGAACGCACCGAGGAGGTGTCGAGCCATGGCACGACGAACATGACGGCGATGGCACCAAACATTGCGAGCACGCCGAAGAACTTGGCGTCGATAATGCCGCCCGTGATCCAGCTGGCGAACATCACGACCCATACGTCGGACGTGAAGGCGCGCAGAATTGCGTAGAATGGCAGGAAGTACCATTCAGGCACGATGTGTGCAGGCGTCGCGAGCGGATTTGCCTCGATGTAGTTATCGGGGTGGCCCAAGTAGTTCGGCATGAAGCCAACGATCGCGAAGAACACCAACAACACCAGAGCAAGGGCAAAGAGATCCTTGATGACGAAATAAGGCCAGAAGGGCAGCGTGTCTTTCGCTGCATCCGCCTTGGAGGTGCGCCGCACTTCCACGCCAGTCGGGTTGTTGTTGCCCGTGGTGTGGAAAGCCCAGATGTGCACAGCAACAAGCGCCGCAATCACGAAGGGCAACAGATAGTGCAACGAGAAGAAGCGATTGAGCGTGGCGTTATCGACCGCCGGACCACCCAAGAGCCATGTCTGGATCGATTCACCGATAAAGGGAATCGCACCGAAGAGGCCCGTGATAACCGTGGCACCCCAGAAGGACATCTGGCCCCAAGGCAGCACATACCCCATGAAGGCCGTTCCCATCATGGCAAGGTAAATCACCATGCCGATGATCCAGGTGACTTCGCGCGGGGCTTTGTACGAGCCGTAGTAAAGACCGCGGAAAATGTGCAGATAGACAGCAAAGAAGAACAAGGACGCGCCATTTGAGTGAATGTAGCGCAGCATATGGCCGCCGTTCACGTTCCGCATGATATGCTCGACAGACGCGAAGGCCAGGTCAACGTGCGGGGTGTAGTGCATCACCAGCACAATGCCGGTAATGATCTGCAGCCCGAGGCAGAAAGCTAGAACGATGCCCCAGATCCACATCCAGTTGAGGTTCTTTGGGGTGGGAATCATCAAGGTGTCGTAAGCGAGACCGAGAATGGGCAGACGCGAGTGAAGCCAGCGCTGGCCCCCCGTCTTCGGCTCGTAATGATCGTGCGGAATTCCGGACATGTGCGCGTTTCCTCAGCCGAGTTTAATGGTGGTTTCGTCTTCAAAGCCTGCAACCGGGATATCCAGGTTACGAGGCGCCGGTCCTTTGCGGATACGGCCAGACGTGTCGTAGTGAGAACCGTGGCAGGGGCAGAACCAGCCACCAAAGTCGCCAGCGCCGTTCCCCAAAGGCACACAGCCCAAGTGGGTGCAAAC
>DOOI01000159.1:3838-5225 GCA_003512825.1 Paracoccaceae bacterium
AGCCCAAGTGGGTGCAAACGCCCATCATCACCAGCCATTCGCCGTTTTCGTCGAGCGAGCGGTTTTCGTCGCTCGCGTCAGCATCGGGCTTGTTGGCGTTTTCCGCTTTGGTATCAACCAGATCGGCGAGGGCAGTTGAACGTGCAGCGTCAATCTCTTCTTGGGTGCGGCGGCGAATAAACACCGGCTTTCCAAGCCATTTCACGGTCAACTGGGTGCCAACCTCTACGCCCGACACATCCACGCGGATGGACGACAGCGCTTGAACGTCTGCCGAAGGGTTCATCTGGTTGACAAGGGGCCAAACGGCAGCGCCAGTGGCCACGGCACCTGCGCCAGCAGTGGCGTAGTAGAGGAAGTCTCTGCGGGTGCCTGCGTGATCTTCTGCGTGGGACACGAGGTTTTCTCCAATCTTCCGGCCGCAACGGGCCAATGCGCGTGCGGGCCGCGGTCCTTCCGCAGCCGCTCCGGGGGCTAACTAGCGGGTTGTGTCGCCTCCGTCCAGCGGACATTCGCGCGCAGGGGCGGCGAAAATTGACGCAGCCGAGGGCAGAAACGGGGCAGGAAGGCAACACATTCTATTAATGGAATTTGTCGTTCTTGCAAGCACGGGGTGTATTAGCGTAAGGAGAAGGCAGATTCCGTCCCCTTCCACAGGATAACACCGCATCATGTCTACTCGTTTCAAGGCATTTGTCATTGCCGCCGCAGCTCTCGTCGCAGCGCCCGCCGCAGCCGAGATGGAAATCAGCGTCTACACGGGCCACCAATCGCTGCCCCATAGCCGCCTCACCGGAAGCAACCCGGTCGTGGGAGCGTTTTCTCGCACGGTAAAATTGGATGGAAAATCTTTTGTAATGCCGCCCTATTACGGTGTGCGCGCCATGTGGTGGCGTGACAGCGGGCTCGGGTTTGGCGTGGAATATACGCATACCAAAGCCTATGCGCCCGATGCCGATAAGACAGCACTCGGGTTTACGCGGCTTGAATTCAGTGATGGTCATAACGTCATTACAGCAAACGTGGCAAAACGCTGGGCAAACAAGTGGGGTAAGTTGACGCCCTATGTTGGAGCGGGCATTGGCATTGCGATGCCGCATGTGGATGCGCTCGACACGGCTGGCAACAAGACCTTCGGCTTTCAATATGCGGGCCCAGCGATGCGGCTCACCGCGGGTGCGAAATACGATATCAATGATCGCTGGGCCACCTATGGTGAGTATCAGTTCACTGCCTCGCAGAACAATGTCGATTTGGCAGGTGGCGGCAATTTGAGCGCCCGACTGATCACCAATGCGTTCAACGTTGGTGTCATGATGAAATTCTGACCCCAAGCGGGTTTGAAACACAAAAGAGGCGGCCTTTGCGGGCAGCCTCTTTTGCTTTT
>DOOI01000125.1:0-13099 GCA_003512825.1 Paracoccaceae bacterium
CGCCGATCTACTGTCCGAACTCGAGTTTGGTCTGATCATTGCTGGGCATGCGTTCGACCGTTGGGTGGTGCGCGCCATGGCCGCGGCCGGGTATCCCGGCCTCTCGCCTCTTGAAGTGCTCGTGCTGCATTCGGTGCGCCACCGCACGCGGCCCAAACGGCTGGCGGACATTTGCCTTGTTTTGAATGTCGAAGACACCCACACGGTCAATTACGCGATCCGCAAGTTGGTCAAAGCGGGATTGGTTCGAGAGGGCCGCGTGGGCAAGGAAAAATGCGTTGAGGCCACAGAAACAGGCGCGGCGGCCTGTGCGCGCTACAAGGATGTGCGCGAAGCGATGTTATTGGATGCTGTCACGGCTGCAGGGATCGCCCCGGCCGAATTGCACCGCGTGGCGGCACTTTTACGCTTGATGTCTGGTCAATATGACCAAGCCGCGCGCGCCGCAGCAGCCTCTTAAGGCAAATAAAAAAGGGCGGCTAAAAAACCGCCCTTTCGCATCACGATACTCAAGCAATTGCTGCCGAAGGATCAGGCTTTTTTGCCGCCGGGGATCCGCAGCATTTGGCCGGGATAAATCTTGTCTGGATGGCTCAACATCGGTTTGTTGGCTTCAAAGATTTCCATGTAGCGGTTGGCCGAGCCCAAGGTTTTCTTGGCAATCGCCGAGAGCGTGTCGCCCTTTTCAACAGTGTGGAACATGTTTTCGTCGGCTTCGGCCTCTACGGTGGCCACGCCTTCGACGTTTCCGACTGCAAGGATCACTTTCTCACGCTCTTCGGCAGTCAGCATGCCGCCGGATACGGTTACCTTGTCGCCTTCCACTTTGATTTCGGCGCCTTTGGTGTCGAGGCCCAGATCTTTGACCTCTTTCACCAGCGTCTCTGCCGTGGGAGCCGCATCGCCGCCACCCGCCAACGCTTTGCCAGACTTTTTCCAAAAATTGAACAGACCCATGAAACCCTCCATAAATAGGACCGCACCCATTAGCCCTCCCGCATAGCGGGATGGCAAGGGGGAATAATCCCTCATGAGGTTCAATTCTCTTCGTTTAGCGGTCCTTCGGTGAACTGTAGTCGCGCCAAGCGCGCATAAAGCCCACCTTCGGCGACCAATGCGTCATGCGTGCCTTCGGCGACGATACGCCCATGATCCATCACGACAATCCGATCTGCTTTTTTCACGGTTGCCAAGCGGTGGGCCACGATGATTGTCGTGCGTCCCTTGGCCAAGCGCTCGACAGCGGACTGCACTGCCCGCTCACTTTCGGCATCAAGCGCCGAGGTTGCTTCATCCAGCAAGAGCACAGGTGCGTCGCGCAGAATGGCCCGTGCGATCGCGATCCGCTGCTTTTGCCCCCCCGAGAGCATCACCCCGCGCTCGCCGACCTCGCTGTCATACCCCTTGGGCAGCGCGGAGATGAACTCATGTGCTGCCGCTGCGCGCGCGGCGGCTTCGACGTCCGCATCGGAAGCGTCGGGGCGGCCAAACCGGATATTTTCCCGAGCGGTGGCCGCAAAAATAACTGGATCTTGAGGCACTAAAGCCATTGAAGCGCGAAAATCTGCCCGCGTCATGTCCCGCAAATCATGGCCGTCCAGCGTGATCCGTCCCGACGTTGGATCATAAAAGCGCAACAGAGCTTGAATGATTGTGGTTTTCCCTGCGCCTGAGGGGCCGACCAGCGCCACAGTTTCCCCCGGCGCAATCGTCAGCTGCACATGGTCCAGCGCCGCCGCCTCAGGCCGCGTCGGGTAACGCAATGTCACATTTTCAAAGGCAATCGCCCCCGTCACAGGGCGCGGCAGAGCAACTGGTGCGACGGGGTCGGCAATGGCATCGTCGGCATTGAGCAAATCGACGAGTCGTTCGGTCGCCCCGGCTGCGCGCTGCAATTCCCCCCAAATCTCGGAGAGCGCCGCGACCGAGCCGGCCACCATGACAGAATAGATCACGAATTGGACCAAAGCGCCCGCAGACATCGCATCTGCCCGCACATCGCGCGCGCCGATCCAGAGCACACCGACAACCCCTGAAAACACCAGCAAAATGACAATAACCGTCATTACGGCCCGTGTCGTGATCCGTTGACGCGCAGAGTTGTAGCTGGCTTCGGTGACATCTGCGAACCGGGCGCGCGCGCCGCCTTCTCCGGTAAACGCCTGCACCGCTTGCACGGACAAAAGCGCCTCGGATGCATTGCCCGACGACGCAGCGATCCAATCTTGGTTATCGCGGCTCAGCACACGCAAACGACGGCCAAGCGTCAAGATGGGCACAATCACAGCAGGCACAATGAGCAGCACCAAACCTGTGAGCTTGGCGGAGGTGATCAGCATCAATGCCAAACCGCCGAAAAGAATTAATACGTTGCGAAGGGCCACGGAAATCGACGAGCCAATCACCGAAAGAATGAGTGTGGTGTCAGTGGTGATCCGCGACAGCACCTCGCCGGTCATGATACGTTCAAAAAAGGCCGGGCTCAGGCCAATCACCCGATTGAATACCGCCTCTCGAATATCGGCCACTACCCGCTCGCCCAGACGGGTGACAAGCGCATAGCGCAACCCCGTACCGACAGCCAACAAAGCGGCAAAAAACAATGCAGCGCCGAAATAGCGGTCTAGGAGAGCGCCATCCGCGCCGCCGAAATTATCGACCACCCGGCGCACCGCAAGCGGCAGCGTCAAAGAGATCATCGCCGTAGCGACCAGCGCGGTAGCCGCGCCCAGCATCATGCCGCGATAGGGTCGCAGAAACGGCCAAAGCGCGCCCAGTGCACCGATGCGGCGCGAGCGTTCCCGCTCTGCCTTGTCCGAAACCGTGGGGGTTGCCATGTAATGTCCTTTCCGTCACGCGCCGCCGGGTTTTAGGCGTGACGGAGCGGCGGGGCAAGCGCGCGGTTGGTCGCGGCTGTGCCCACACCATGATTTGATGCCGAAAACCTTAAAAGAAGGGGCTCATCAATTGCATCTGTTGCCACCATTCCGAGCCGCCTTCGGCATAAAGCATGAGAGCCGGAGCTCCCAGCATCAGTGCGGAAATGATGAGAATGGAGCGGGTGACACCCTTGAACATGCGGTTTCTCCTGTTGAATTCCTGACGTTGCATGGAGGATTTGGGTCGTCTGTCATCGAGATCAAGTCCGCGCGCCACCTTTCATGAGGTATTTACTCAGGAAATGACCATGCAAAACCATGCCACTCGGTCGCCCCGAACGGCGGCTTCAGTCTGAGAGAGAGGGAGAGTGGAGCGGGCGGCGGGAATCGAACCCGCGTCATTAGCTTGGAAGGCTAAGGTCTTACCATTACACAACGCCCGCGTGATGCTCCGTTTAAACCGCTGTGTGGGCCTAGGGCAAGGGCGAATTCAATGCAATTTGGAACGGCCTGCCGCATCTTCGCCACATTTGGAACTTATGGATAGGTTGTGACTAAAACGGGTGGGGCCGAATCGGACACGGGAATAGGCTATGAAACTGACATCTGCCATAACGGCTGCGTTGCTACTCGCGGTCTGCTTGCCTTCCGTAAGCGTGGCGAAAGAGCACGAGGTGATTATTACGGGTTTCGGATTTTTCCCCCAAACCACGTATGTACAGCCCGGCGATACGGTTAAGTTCCTCAATAATGCGGAATATTCCCACCGCTTGATCGGTGAAGAAGATCGGTGGGAAGTGAACGTAAACCCATCCGAGCGCAAATCTCTGACCATTTCGAGCAATTTTAAATCGCGGTACAACAGCACGAGTGGCAGTTTGGAAGATGGGATCTTGTCTCTGTCGCCACCCCCTCAAGAAGCTGAGAGCGATTGAGCCTGCGCCTGACCCTTTGGGTTAAGTCGCTGCATTTTCCACTGGCGCGCGCAACTGGCTTCCAGTTGCGCGATTTGAGTTGACCGCACGAGATACTTTCCAGTGCTGCAAACGGCCTGACGGCCCGGCTTGCATCAAGCGCGCCGCACCATGTCCCGCCTCACCCAGCCATAAAGCCCAGTCGTCCTTTTCCATGATCACGGGCATTCTATGGTGGATCGGCGCCAGATCGGCATTGGCGGACGCGGTCACAAGGGCGCAGCTGCTCAGGCGCTGATCCGCATGTGCCCAGTCTTGCCAAATGGCAGCCATCACCATCGGCCCGCCATCGCGACGCGACAGATAGAACGGCTGCTTGCCATCCGCCTCGGCGCGCCATTCGTAGAACCCATACACGACAATCAGACAGCGACGCGCGCGGCAGGCCTCTCGAAAGGCGGGCTTTTCCGCAATGGTTTCCGCCCGCGCATTGATCAAGAGCGGGCCATCGCTTGGAGTTTTATACCACGACGGCACAAAGCCCCATCGCATGGGACGCAAACGACGCAGACCGTCTTGAGATGTGACCACGGCGATTTCAGCCGTTGGGCAAACGTTATAATTTTCACCCCCGAGCAAATCGTTCGAGGGCGTGGCCGCGAATAGCTGTGCCATCGCCTCTGTGGGCAAGGTCACCGCGAACCGACCACACATCTTTGTCCTCCCTCTGGCAACGGGTGTCGCAAGAACGTCATCACGCTTTCAGCGCGCGCCCTGATCAAGTTCGGAGGAGCCGATTGTGCCCTCCGAAAATATCACTGTTTGATCGTAATGCGCCCATCGGTGAAAGCCGCATAAGGGGCGTTTTTCGCCAAATACTCCGCCGTGACATCCGCCAGATCCGGGCCGTAGTCATAGGCGTTCATCCCATCTGCCCCAAACATTTTGAACCCATCACCACCTTTCCGCACATAGTCATTGGTGACAACGCCGTAGATCTTCTCGAGGTCAATTGGCACAAAGGCATCGCCCTCTTTTACCATCACATCCGAAATCCGGGCACCCGCGGGTGCTTTTGTGTCGAGCGTGTATGTCATGCCCGCCACCTGCGCGAAACGACCCGCACCTTCTTCCCACTGACTCGCTCCGTTTTCTAAAGCGGCAACCAGCGTCGCGCCTTTCGCTTGAAACGTGGAAAGAGTATTTTGGAACGGCAATACCGAAAGCACTTCGCCCATGGTTACAGGGCCTGCATCAATCGATGCGCGCAAACCGCCGCCATTTTGCACGGCAATGGTCACGCCTTGATCACGGGCGCGATCGAGCATGGCTTCGGCAACCAGATTACCCATGGCGCATTCCGCCGCACGGCACGATTTGCGATCCCCATCTATCGCCGTCTGGGTTTCCGCGACAACCCGCGCCTTGAGTTCTTCAATCGGTCCGGCCAGTTCCGCCACCCGAGCCACGATAGAGGCATCCGGCGTCACCGAAGCATCAAGCAAAATCGTATCGCCCTCGGCCTTGATCAGTGTGCCTTCATCATCAAAGCTCAGCACGAGGTGACCAAGATATTTGGAATAGGCATAGGCCGAAACGACTGGCACTGCGCCCACCATCGTTGGATAGGCCATCGCGCCGTCTTCGGTGTTGGAAAACTTGGTGTGCGAATGCCCGCCTACCACGGCATCCAAGCCCGCAACCTCGCCCGCCAGCGCCATATCCTTCTTTACGCCGACATGGGTGAGGGCAATGATCTTGGTCACCCCTTCTGCCGTCAGCGCGGCAACATCGGCACGAAGGCTGTCGGCTTCGTCTTGAAACACGACATCGGGACCCGGGCTTGACGTGTCGACCGTATCCGTCGCCAGAACGGAAATAATGCCAATTTTTTCGCCACCAACCTCAAGCACAGCATGGTTTTTTACCAGTCCGTTCAATGTATTCGAGCGACTCAGATCAAGGTTTCCGGAAATCACCGGAAAGCTCACCGTATTGGTGAAAGCCCGCAACCCATCGGGACCATCGTCAAATTCGTGATTGCCCACCGCCATGACATCATAGCCGATTTTCTCCATCATCTCGGCTTCGACGGCACCTTTATAAGTCGTGTACATCAGCGAACCCTGAAACTGATCCCCCGCGTCCAGCACGATGACATTGCCACCTGCCGCGCGGATTTCATCGCGGAGCGCAGTGATCTTCGTGGCCACCCTCGCCACCCCGCCAAAGCATTCGCCCTTGGCCTCGCCTTCGGCATTACAGTTGGAATCGTATTTGTTCACCGACTCAATCCGGCTGTGCAAATCATTGGTATGGAGCACATGCAAAGTGTAGTCGGCGTGAGCCATGCCTGCCGGAATAGCCAGCGACGCGGCAGATACGAGGAACCCGAAACGCATTTCATCTCTCCTATGAATATCGTGATGGCGCGATGCTGCGCGGCAGAAGGGATTCTGTCAAACCTTCTGCAAAGTCCGGGCGACAACCAGCTTGCCCGCGCCAGATCTTTACGCACCATTGACGAAGCTCGCGGAGGCGGGCATCAGAATGTGATGCTGATATACAAAATCTTCCGCGCCGAAGAATGGGCGCAATTGCAAGCCGAAGGCCAGACGCTGGGCGCGCCCGTCGATCTGGCGGATGGCTATGTGCATTTCTCCACCGCGACCCAAGCCGCCGAAACAGCCGCCAAGCACTTTGCTGGCGTCGAAGGGCTCGTGCTTTTGGGATGTGAGACCGATAGCATGGCTGCAGATCTGGTCTGGGAGCCGTCGCGGGGGGGCGCACTCTTTCCGCATCTCTATCGCGCCTTGCAGATGAAAGACGTGGTCTGGTCGCGTGATCTGCCCTTTGTAGACGGCGCGCATCGCTTCCCCGAGGAAATGGCATGAACCTGATCGAATCTTTGGGCCTCGCTGCGCTGCGCCGCATTGATCCTGAGACCGCCCATGGCCTCGCTCTCACGGCGCTACGGACGGGCCTCGCACCATTGCCGGGCATAATCACATCGCCACGCCTGCGAACCACAGTTGCGGGCTTGTCCCTGCCAAATCCAGTGGGCTTGGCAGCAGGTTTTGACAAGAATGCCGTAGCACTCTCGCCCTTGTCGCGGGCGGGGTTCGGGTTTGTCGAAGTTGGCGCGGCCACGCCTCGCGCACAGGAGGGCAACCCACGCCCCCGGCTATTTCGCCTGACCGAAGACCGCGCCGCGATCAACCGGTTTGGCTTTAACAATCAAGGTATGGAGGCCATCGCCACCCGCCTCGCAGCGCGTCCGCGCGATATGGTGCTGGGCCTCAACCTAGGTGCCAATAAAGACAGTACCGATCGCGCCGAGGATTTCGCCCGTGTGTTGGCCCATTGCGGCCGCAACCTAGATTTTGCCACCGTCAACGTGTCGTCACCAAACACCGAAAAGCTGCGCGACCTTCAAGGCCCTGCGGCCCTGTCTGGCCTTTTGACAGGCGTGATGGAAGCCCGGCGCTGGCTCGAAAAACCCATCCCGGTATTTCTCAAAATCGCTCCTGATCTCAGCCCTTCTGAATTGGAGGATCTCGCAGAAGTCGCGCTCTCCTCCGGTGTCGATGGCGTCATTACCACCAACACCACACTTGATCGTAACGATCTGCACAGCCCGCATCGCGACGAAAAGGGCGGTCTTTCTGGCGCCCCGCTTTTTGAAAAATCCACTCGCACCTTGGCGCAACTGTCGCACCTGACCCAAGGACGTCTGCCGCTGATAGGTGTGGGCGGCATTTCTTCTCCGGAAGAGGCATGGGCCAAGATCCAAGCCGGGGCGTCAGCCGTGCAGCTCTATACTGCGTTGGTGTATCAGGGGCTTTCACTCGTGCCGCAGCTGTCACGCGGGCTAGAGGCGATTCTTGAACGCGAAGGTTTTGCCAATGTGGCGCAAGCCGTCGGCACAGGCCGCGAGGCATGGCTATGACCGATCGTGTGCGGGCTCCGGTGCGCGGTCACCTCCCCACGGTGACGGTCTGGCATAATCCGCGCTGCAGCAAATCGCGCACTGCGGTCGAGTTGCTGCGCGCAAAAGCCAAGGTAGAGATCCGTCGCTACCTTGAGGATGCCCCCACCGCAGATGAGCTACGCGCGCTCTTGGCCCAGCTAGGACGTCCGGCGATCGATTTGGCGCGCCACAAAGATGCGGCGTTTCATGCAGCAGGCCTCAGCCGCGACAGCGCGCAAGAGGCACTGATCGCCGCAATGGCAGCCAACCCTGCCCTCATCGAGCGCCCGATTGCCCTATACAATGGCCGCGCCGTGATTGGTCGCCCCCCCGAAGACTGCCTGAGCCTCCTGCCTTGAGGCCCTAGCGATCTTAGCGCCCGCGGAGACGCTCCAAAACTCTGCTCCACCCGCCCGGTGCCAGCACAAAAGATAACGCAAATCCGGCGAAAAACCCGCCCAATTCGGCAAGCCACATGCCGTCGGTGCCAAAAAGCACCCCAAATATCAACTGCAGGGCCATCAACATTCCGATGAGTGAGAACGCGCGCGCCTGCGACGCTCCAGTGCCCGCCAACCGCACCCACAGCAGAAAAGTGAATGCACCGATCAAGCCATAGACCCCAGGGAACGCCCCGATGAGCCAAGGTTGCGCCACCATGAAGATACCGTGCAGCACGGCCCCGACGATGGATGCACCTAGGAAAATTGTCAGCACCGCAATCGGACGAAACACTTCGGCCACAAATTTTCCCATCGCCAGCAGCATCACCCCGGCAAAAAGCGCCGATGTAAACGAGCCCTGCACAAAGGGGTAGGACACAAAGCGGATCATATGCTCCGTCGGAAAACGACCCGTCTCCAACATCCATCGAAAGACATCAGTCGAAAAGCCATAGTCCTGAATGGCCCCAAGCCGCCAACCCACGGCCTCCGGCCCGCCCAGAAGGCCGCGCGCGCCAAAGGTGAAAACCAAGTCCAACCCGATGATCACCAAGAACAACGCCACCACTAAGGGGGGCAACGGGTTAAGCGGGCTTTCTTCGGTCATTGGCTGTCTCCTTGACGGGTCCGGGGACCACGGTTAATCCCTCGCGAAGCGGTTTTCCAGATGGAGTTCACGATCATGGCGGATGCGGTCCAAACGCAGCCCAATCCGAATGCGGCTTTCACCCCTCGGGTTTTCTCGGGCATTCAGCCGTCGGGCGGCCTGACGCTCGGCAATTATCTTGGTGCGATCCGCCGGTTCGTCGAAAAGCAAGAGCAAGGCATCGAGACGCTCTATTGCATGGTCGATCTTCACGCGATCACTGTCTGGCAAGACCCGCAGGCCCTGCGCCACAATACCCGCGAAGTGGCGGCAGGCTTTATGGCAGCCGGGCTTGATCCCCAAAAATCAATCCTCTTCAATCAAAGCCAAGTGCCGGAGCACGCGCAATTGGGATGGGTTTTCAACTGTGTCGCGCGCATGGGCTGGATGAGCCGGATGACGCAGTGGAAAGACAAAGCCGGGAAAAACGCAGAAAACGCCAGCTTGGGCCTTTTTGCTTATCCTTCCCTGATGGCGGCGGACATCTTGATCTATCACGCCACGCAAGTGCCTGTGGGAGAAGATCAAAAGCAACACCTCGAACTGACGCGCGACATCGCGGCCAAGTTCAACCATGACTATGGGGTTGATTTCTTTCCCATCACGGAGCCGGTGATTGAAGGTGCCGCGACGCGCGTCATGTCGCTGCGCGATGGATCGAAGAAAATGTCGAAATCGGACCCGTCTGATCTGAGCCGGATCAACATGACAGATAGCGCCGACGACATTGCCAAGAAAATCCGCAAAGCCAAGACGGACCCGGAAGCTCTGCCGTCTGAACTCAAGGGCCTCGATGGGCGCCCCGAGGCACGCAACTTGGTCAATATTTATGCGGCCTTGGCCAACACCACGGCAGAGGCCGTCCTGCGCGAAACTGGCGGCAAACAATTTTCGGAATTCAAACCGATGTTGATTGATCTGGCCGTGGCCGAGCTCGGCCCCATTTCCAACGAAATGTCGCGCTTGATGAACGACCCCGCCGAGATCGACCGCCTCTTGGGAGCAGGCGCGCGCACCGCACGCGACATCGCTGCGCCGATCTTGGATAGAACCTACGAAATTGTCGGGATGATCCGCAGCTAAAGCGGCACGCGACTGGCCTGACTGCGCGGCTTACGCCTTGTCTTTATGCGAGGCCGCGCATGCGGCATCATGCTCCGGGTCTGCACCCGGAACAGGATCATAACCCATGCTGCCCATTGGGTGGCATCGCAGAATGCGCTTGGTGGCATAGTAGGTGCCTTTGATCCCGCCATGCCGCCCCAGCGCCTCCAGAGCATATGCCGAGCAGGTGGGCTGAAACCGACAATTAAACCCGACCCATGGGCTGAAAATAAGCCGATAAGCCCGCAAAGGCAGCGCGACAAGATGGGCTAAAGGGCTCATGTTTTTTGACCGTGAATGCGCGCCAAAGCCGTCGACAGATCGTCTTTCAGCGCGTCAAACGGGCGCTCTGCGGTGACGCCGGGGCGGCCGACCAGAACATAGTCCCATCCATCATGGCCCATGGCGGGCAAAATTGCCCGCGCTGCTTCACGCAGGCGGCGTTTTGCACTGTTGCGCGCAACGGAATTGCCGACCTTTTTGGAGCAGGTATACCCCACCCGAATGCCTGTGCTCACCTCGCCCTCGCCACGCGCGCGAGCCTGCACCAACATTGATGGAGCGGTCTGGCGTTTCGCAGCGGCTGCCTTGAGAAACTCAGGCCGCTTTGCAATGACCGTCAGACGAACGAAAACCGCCGGGAGCCCTGCTCCCTCTCCGCGTTTTGCGGGTGAGGGGGCCTCCGGCGGCATCATATCCAAATCCCCAGTGGGATGGCTCAGGCGCACAGCACCTTACGGCCACGAGCGCGGCGTGCGTTCAATACCTTACGGCCGCCTTTGGTTGCCATACGGGCGCGGAAGCCATGGCGCTTTTTGCGAACGAGGTTCGAGGGTTGATAGGTGCGCTTCATCGCTCCGTCTCCATTTAGTTGCCGACCTTGGCGGGCCTTGGCGGAATATCTTGTCAAAGGGCCACTACGGAATCGCAGAGCCACCCTGTCGTTGAGCCCGGTCTATAGGCAGAGGTCCGGAAAGTGTCAAACCCCGGCAACCGGATTTCGCACTTTTTTCCGTCTGAGTGTTTCGGGATGTTTCACTTCGACGTTCCAGCCGAGGTTTTTTAGCGTAAAGCGCGCAGGATGATCAACCACGCGTGAACAGCGCCGCTCTTTCATGGTCAAAACGTGCCGCGACAGGCATGTAGAGTGTCAATCCATGGGCGCCAAGCCCGCAAGACCCAAAGTGAGTGCCTATGCCTGATCACCTCCAAGCGCCGAAGCCTTCCCCTTTGCGGGGGCGCGCGCTCATCGTGACACTTTTTGCCGGAGCTGCCCTTGGGGCATTCTTTCTGCGCGATTTCCTGGACTTTGAGACATTGGCCCGCCACCGCTCCACACTTATCGACTTTCGCGACTCCCATTACACTCTAAGCGCACTGCTCTTCCTCTGCGCTTATGTGGCCATTGTTGCATTCTCATTGCCGGGGGGCACCTTGGCTACGCTTACAGGCGGGTTCCTCTTTGGCCTCTTTCCCGGCGCAGTGTTCAACATCGTGGCGGCCACGATCGGAGCCGCGATAATTTTCAGTGCGGTGCGCGCAGGATTTGGCGAAAAACTGGCGGCCCGTCTCTCGGCGTCTGAAGGCGCTGTAGGGCGGCTCAAACAGGGTATCGACGCCAATCAGTGGGAAATGCTGCTCTTGATGCGCCTTGTCCCCGTGGTGCCGTTTTTCATGGCCAATATCGTGCCCGCGCTGGTTGGCGTCACTCTGGGCCCCTTCGTCATCACCACATTTCTCGGCATCATCCCGGCCGGGCTTGTCTTCACCTCCATCGGTTCCGGGCTGGGCGAGGTTTTTGCCCGTGGAGACAGCCCTGATTTGAGCCTATTCTTTAGCCCCAAGATCATGGGGCCAATCCTTGGCATTGCGGCCCTTGCCGCGCTGCCCATGGTTCTGAGAGCCTATAAAGCGCGCAAAGGCATCTGACAGATGGAAAAGATCACGACCGACCTTCTGGTTATTGGCGCAGGCTCTGGCGGGCTCTCCGTTGCGGCGGGGGCCGTCCAAATGGGCGCACGCGTCGTGCTGCTGGAAGGTCACGAAATGGGCGGCGATTGCCTGAACTATGGCTGCGTGCCGTCAAAGGCGCTGCTGGCTGCAGGACATGCAGCGCATGCTGTCACCCAAGGGGCCAGCATGGGTATCACGGCGCCCGCTCCCAAGATCGACTATGCCGCAGCCAAGGCCCATGTCGCACGCACGATTGCCCATATCGCCCCCGTCGACAGCCAAGAACGCTTCGAAGGCTTGGGCGTCCGCGTCATCCGTGACTTTGGTCAATTCACAGGGCCACGCACGGTGGTCGCGGGCGCTCATGAAATCACCGCCCGCCGGATCGTGATTGCCACAGGCTCGGCCCCGGTTGTGCCCCCTATCCCCGGACTGGCCGATGTTCCCTATCTGACCAACGAAACCCTTTTTGCCCTCCAAGACACGCCCACGCATCTTTTGATCATCGGGGCGGGCCCCATTGGCCTAGAGATGGCTCAGGCTCATGTGCGGTTGGGCTGCAAGGTAACGGTCGTCGAGGGTGCACGCGCATTGGGACGCGAAGACCCGGACGCCGCAGCACTCGTGCTCAGCCGCTTGCGCGCCGAAGGCGTAGAGATCGTCGAAGACTGCCTCATCAGCCAAGTCTCCCAAGCATCAGAGACCGGCGCGATCACGCTCACCGCCAAAGATGGCCGCCAGTTCACCGGCTCGCAGCTTTTGGTCGCAGTCGGACGCACACCCAATACCAGCCGTTTAAACTTGGAAGCAGCGGGCATCGCGCATAGCCGGACCGGTATCACTGTCGACAACCGCCTTCGCACAACCAACCGCCGGGTTTATGCCATTGGCGATGTCGCTGGCGGGCTGCAATTTACCCATGTGGCGGGCTATCACGCCGGGCTGATCATTCGCGAAGCGCTCTTTGGCCTCCCCGCCAAAGTCCGCACCGACCATATCCCCCGCGCCACATACACCGCCCCAGAACTGGCGCAAATCGGCCTGACCGAAGCCGAAGCTCGCCGCCAGTATGGCACAGCGCTCGAGGTGGCTCGTGTGGATCTCGCTCATAATGACCGCGCCATCGCAACAGCGCAGGCCGAAGGCTTTCTTAAACTGATGATCCTCAAGGGGCGCCCCATCGGCGTGAC
>DOOI01000125.1:13355-15216 GCA_003512825.1 Paracoccaceae bacterium
CGGCGCCCCATCGGCGTGACGATTGTCGGCCCACAGGCGGGCGAGCAAATCGCGCTCTGGTCGATGGCAATGGCCAATCGGATGAAGCTCTCGGCCATGTCTGGCATGATTGCCCCCTACCCCACACTCAGCGAACTCTCCAAACGCGCGATCGGGGCCTATTTCTCGCCGCGCCTCTTTGCTAACCTCTGGGTGAAACGTGTGGTGCGTTGGGTGCAACGCGTCTTGCCCTGAGGGTCTAACGTGCGATTTTTGAACTCCCTTTCTGGACGGTTCCTGATCCTCACAGTGCTGTTCGTCATGCTGGCGGAAGTGCTGATTTTTGTGCCATCCGTCGCACGCTTTCGCGAAGACTATCTGCTCGACAGGTTGGAACGGGCGCAAATCGCTTCGCTCTCCCTGCTTGATGATGAAATGGTCTCGCCCGATCTCGAAGAAGAACTGCTTCGCAATGCAGAAGTCTTCAACGTCGTGCTGCGCCGTGATGAGGCGCGCCAACTGGTGCTCCAAGCGCCCATGCCACAACCCATTCATGCCACTTTCGATTTGCGGAGTGCCACCGCGGTGGTGCTGATCCGAGACGCAATGGCCGTGCTCTTCGACCCCACACCGCGCGTCATTCGCGTTATTGGACAGCCCGTGCGAGATGCGGGACTATTGATCGAAGTCACGATGGAAACCGCCCCCCTGCGCGCCGCCATGCTTGATTATGGCCTGCGCGTTCTGGCGCTGTCTGCCGTCATTTCCATTGTGACCGCCGCACTCCTCTTTTTCGCAGCGCGCGCGCTGCTCGTAAGGCCAATCCGCGATGTTGTGGGTAACATGAAAGCCTACGCGGCTCACCCGGAAGACGCCCGCAACCTTCTGCAACCCAGCGCCCACATCACAGAAATTCGCGACGCTGAGGAAGCGCTGGCCACACTGCAAACCCAACTGACAGCCGCCTTGCGCCAGCGTGAGCGTCTTGCACAGCTTGGCACCGCCGTTGCCAAAGTCAGCCATGACCTGCGAAACATCCTCACCTCCGCCCAACTCTTTACCGACCGTATCGAGATGAGCGAGGACCCCGCCGTGCGGCGTCTCGCGCCCAAACTGGTCAACTCGATCACCCGCGCCGTCAACCTGACCGAAGCCACGCTTGCTTTTGGCAAAGCCGAAGAACCCGCTCCGAAACTCGCCCGCGTCAATCTCTTTGATCTGGTGGAAGATGTTCTTGAAGGCGAGCGGCTCGCCGTAGGTGAGGCCGATATCTCGCTGGCCGATGATGTGCCCAGCAATATGGTTGTGCGAATGGACGCCGAACAAATGCACCGCGTCTTGATGAACCTTGTCCGCAACGCGCGCGAAGCCATCCGGGCTTCCGGTCAGTCCGGCGAAATCTTGGTGCGCGCCCGCGAATCCGAGGCGGAATGGCTGATCCGTGTGATCGACACCGGACCTGGGCTTCCTACAAAGGCTCGTGAGAATCTCTTCACTGCCTTCCAAGGCCGCGCCAGCAAAGGCGGGGCGGGACTTGGCCTTGCCATTGCACAAGACCTCGTCAAAGGCCATGGCGGCACTCTGGAGCTGGCCAAAACCGATGCGAGCGGCACCGAATTCGAGATCAGACTCCCCAAAACAGCAGCTGCGTTCAGCCCCACATGACGTTGACCCAGACCGATGGTCATGGGCCAACCCCTCTTTTCATAAGGGAAATCCCACTCAGCGCGGGGCGTCAAAAAGGTTTTAGAAACTTTGCTGATGCCCCTTGCATTGCCCTCCAACCGCCGCTAAACCCCAGCTCACTCTAGTGCGGACTGGTAGCTCAGTTGGATAGAGTACTTGACTACGAATCAAGGGGTCGGGGGTTCGAATCCTCCCC
>DOOI01000139.1:0-305 GCA_003512825.1 Paracoccaceae bacterium
GGCCAATTCCCTCAGGAAAACGATCGTAAGCATCCCAAGCGCCACCACCAGCCCAAGGTACATCGGCGCCATGAGCCAACGGCTGGCAAAAAGCCCGCGCTCCACGGCGCTCTCGATCCTTTTTTCGGCCATTTCGCCCTCCTTAAGTTGTATAGCCCTCATGCCATGCGCGCGCGCAGGCGGAAAGCCCTCGCCGCGACGCCCCATGCCGCCCCTTTCACATTTTCATGCATTTTCTGTGCAGTTTGCCAATTTTTGGGCAGAATGCAGACCACCCGCCAAGTTTCCCCCTAGAAAGCCCGCGC
>DOOI01000139.1:617-907 GCA_003512825.1 Paracoccaceae bacterium
CCATCCCTTACCTTTCGGATCGAGCCGCGGGGGAATGTTATAAATTATGTCACCTAATGGATTGCAAAAACTCTCGTTTTTCCTCCTCCTTGCCCTCGTCTTCTATGTGGCGACGCGCGCGGGGATATGATGGCAGAGCGATTTGGCGGAAAATTTAGTCCTGAAAACGCTCGCATTGCGGGCGAGACCACAGGATTGGCGGCTCAGAACAGCTACGCAGGGGCGCGCCGAACTCGGATCGGGGGCCGCGCCAATCTGCTTTTCTTTGCTCCTTTGCCTCTGGCATGGCG
>DOOI01000139.1:1220-2113 GCA_003512825.1 Paracoccaceae bacterium
TGAACCCGTTGAAATGACGCAGCTTCTCGCAGCATTGGGTCTGTTGTTGCTGGGGGCGTGGCTCACCCGCGAAGGCCTCCGCGCACAAGAGGCATGGCAGGCCCGCACCATTGCCCGTCGCCCTGCCCTGCCTCGCAAAATTTTGGGATCACTCCTGACCGGCCTTGGTCTTGGTCTGGCCGGGTTCACCCTTGCTGGCCCACTCGAAGCCGCGCTCTTTGCCCTGTTGGGAGCGGGCCTCCACCTCGGTGCCTTTGGCCTTGATCCCATGCAAAACAAAGGCATGGAAGGTGTGGACGAGTTCCAGACCGAGCGGGTCGCCCGTGCAATCGACGAGGCCGAGAAACACCTCGGCGCCATGACCAATGCGATCTCGCCCTTGGGGGACCGCGCCCTCGCGCGCCGCCTTGAGGCGTTTCAGTCTTCGGCCAGGGCACTCTTTCGCACTGTCGAAGACGACCCACGCGACCTGACTGCCGCCCGGCGCTACCTCTCTGTCTATCTCCTTGGCGCGCGCGATGCGGCGACCAAATATGCCGCGATCGCGCAGCGGGGCACCAATCCATCGGCAAAAGCCGATTATCTGGCTCTGCTCGACGATCTGGAAAAAAACTTTACCGCCCGAACAGAAAGCCTTTTGACCGACAACCGTGCCGACCTCACAGTCGAAATCGATGTGCTACGTGAAAGACTGGCCCGCGAAGGCCTGCGACCTGAAGAGTAACCCCGTTTGAAAAAGGGAACCCCATGACCGGAACCGTCCAGAAACAAGCCCAAGCCACCCTTGCCATGGTCGAAGAGGTCAATGCTGTCCTCCTGCCTGAGCCCGCTGCTGCCCATGACATCGTGCCGCTGGAGAAAGCCAAAGGCGCGCAATCCGAGGCAATTCGCTC
>DOOI01000139.1:2416-23226 GCA_003512825.1 Paracoccaceae bacterium
CGCATGGCCGAAATCGACATGCAAAACACCCAGTCCATCGTGTCTTTCGGTGCCCGTGCACAAATCGAACTCCAAGAAATCAGCCAAGCCATGCTGCAAGACGTCCGCAACAAGGATGTCGGGCCCGCAGGCGACAGCCTGCGCGATATTGTCACCACTATTCGCGGCTTTGCTGTCTCCGAATTGGACGTGCGTCGCAAACGCTCATGGTGGGAACGCCTGATTGGCCGCGCCGCACCGCTCGCACGTTTCACCGCGCGCTTTGAGCAGGTGCAGGGCCAGATCGACCGCATCACTGAAAATCTGCTCGAGCATGAACACAAGCTGCTCAAAGACATCAAATCCCTCGACATGCTCTATGACCGCACGTTGAATTTCTACGACGAATTGGCGCTCTATATCGCCGCAGGCGAAGCAAAACTGGCGGAACTCGACGCGACCACCATCCCCGCCAAAGAGGCCGAGGTGCAAGCAGCAGCCGAAACCGATCAGGTGATGACCGCGCAAGAACTGCGCGACCTGCGCGCCGCCCGCGATGATCTGGAGCGCCGGGTGCATGACCTCAAACTCACCCGCCAAGTCACCATGCAATCACTGCCCTCTATTCGTCTGGTGCAGGAAAACGACAAATCGCTGGTCACAAAGATCAACTCGACCTTGGTCAACACCGTGCCACTTTGGGAAACGCAATTGGCGCAAGCCGTCACCATCCAGCGCTCAGCCGAAGCGGCCGCTGCGGTGCGCTCTGCAAATGATCTCACCAACGAACTCCTCAAGGCCAATGCCAAGAACCTTCGCGATTCCAACAAGATGATCCGCGAAGAAATGGAGCGTGGCGTCTTCGATATCGAGGCTGTCAAACAAGCGAACGCCGACTTGATCGGGACCATTCAGGAAAGTCTGGAAATCGCCGACGAAGGCAAACGCCGTCGCGCCGAGGCCGAAACCGAGCTGAAGAAGATGGAGGCCGAACTGCGCGACACGCTCGCCGCAGCCAAGGCCAAGGCCACGGGTCTGGGTGACACCGCCGCGACCTCCGTGCCGAAAGCCTGACACCGATGCGGGCTTTCGGCGCAACATTCGGCAGCAAAAAGGATCGCGCATATCCGCGCCGCACCTCATTGGGTGTGGCGCTGGCGTCCCTTATTGCCGTCGCCGCCTGTATGGAAACCGCGCCCCGCCCCGACGCGTCGCGCGAGCGCCCCATTGCCCCCCCGCCCGGTGTCGCGCAAAACGCCCCTTCAGAGGCCTCGCAATCACTCGCGGGATTTTACGCGCGCGTGCAACGCGAGTTGCTATCGCAAGGCTTGCTTCGCACGGATGGTGGCGGGCCAGACACGCCTTTCGACGCCGATATGGCGCTGCGAAACTTCGAGCGCATCGCCTTTTACGATGAATATGCCCGCGGGGGTGGACTGCGCGCCGCCGCAAATGCCCCCGGTGCCCTAAGGCGCTGGGAAGGACCCGTGCGCTTTGCCGTCGAATTTGGCGGCACCGTGCTTCCCAGCCGCCAGACCAGCGACCGCCAGATGGTCGCGGGCTATGTCCAGCGCCTCGCCCGCCTCACCGGGCACCCTTTGGGGATGGCGCCCGCAGCCGGGGCGAATTTCCACGTCTTGATGGTCGGCGAAGACGACCGTAGCCAAATGCTCAACCGCGTCAAAAGCCTTGTGCCCAATATTGACCGCGCCTCGCTTGGCCTCCTGCAAGCAATGCCGCGCGGGATCCATTGTCTGGTTATGGCCTTCGCTGAAGGGCCAAGCGACCACACCTATACACGCGCCATTGCGGTGATCCGCGCCGAACACCCCGACCTTCTGCGCCTGTCTTGCGTGCATGAAGAGTTGGCCCAAGGGCTTGGTCTGGCCAACGACAGCCCAGCAGCCCGTCCCTCTATCTTCAATGATGATGACGAATTCGCGCTTCTCACCACCCAAGACGAGCTTTTTCTCCGCATCCTTTATGACGACCGCCTCGCACCCGGCATGACCCTAAGCCAAGCGCGTCCAATCATTTATGACATCGCCGCCACCGCACTCGGCGGCCCAAGCTGAATTTTTCCCAAAGGGAGACCGCCATGGGCATTCTCGATTTCCTCTCCGGCCAATTTATCGACGTCATTCACTGGACCGATGATACCCGCGACACACTCGTGTGGCGCTTCGAGCGCGAGGGCCATGAAATCAAATACGGGGCGAAACTCACCGTTCGCGAAGGCCAAGCCGCTGTTTTCGTTCATGAAGGCCAACTCGCGGATGTGTTCACTCCAGGCCTTTACATGCTCGAAACCAACAACATGCCGATCCTGACCTCCCTCAACCACTGGGACCACGGCTTTCGCTCGCCGTTCAAAAGCGAGGTCTACTTCGTCAACACCACCCGCTTTGCAAATCTCAAATGGGGCACCAAGAATCCGGTCATCTGCCGCGATCCCGAATTTGGCCCGGTCCGTCTGCGCGCATTTGGCACTTACAGCATCCGCGTCACCGGTCCGGGGCATTTCATGCGGGAAATTGTTGGCACGGATGGCGAATTCACGATGGATGAAATCAGCTATCAAATCCGCAATATCATCGTCCAAGAATTTTCCCGCGTAATCGCAGCCGCAGGCATCCCCGTGCTCGACATGGCAGCAAATACAGCCGAGCTGGGCAAGGTCCTTTCCAAACGGATCGAGCCGACACTGGCCGATTACGGCCTTTCACTGCCCGAGCTTTACATCGAAAATATCTCACTGCCCGAAGACGTCGAACGCGCTTTGGACAAACGCACATCCATGGGCATGGCAGGCGATTTGGCGCGTTACGCCCAATATAGCGCCGCCGAGGCCATGACAGAAAGCGCGCGCAATCCCGGTTCAGGCGGTGGCGCCATGGGCGCAGCCGTCGGCGCGATGCTTGGCGCACAAGCCGCAACCATCGGCGCACAAGCCGGGGGCAGCCTGCAAGGCCCATCGGGCGCACGCCCCATTCCCCCTGCGCCGCCCGCCCCCGTCGAGCATGTCTGGCACATTGCTGCCGAGGGCCAAACCTCCGGCCCCTTTTCCCTCGCCGCCATGGGGCGCAAGGCGGCCGACGGTAGTCTCACCCGCGACACTTATGTCTGGACGGCCGGGCAGGATGGCTGGAAACACGCAGGCGACGTCGGCGATCTGGCCCGCCTCTTTACTGTGCTGCCTCCACCGCCTCCCGGTGCCTGACCTGCCCCCTCCGGGTCTGCGGGCTTTACCGGCTCACCGCAAATTTCCAGCGCGATACAGCGCTGGTCAACACCTTGGACGCTTCACTGAACTCCGCATCCAGCAGTGCCAAGGCGAGATCCTTTTGCCCCAGTACAATCTTCTGAGCCACTTTACTCGCTTTAGAATGAAACTCTGCATGCCGCCGAATGGTCTCTTGCGCCTCTTGCGACCCCCGCACCTCCGGGCTCAGCCCGTCGAGCCAGCGGCCAAAGGCGCAATTGTGATGGTCGCCTGCATCCTTCACCAAATCCTGACGGTCGTTCATATGCACCGCCACCCGAAGACGATGCTTCCACGCGCCATGCGCGCCAATTGCATCGGTGAGTTTTTGATAAATTTCTGGGGTCGACATTGGGCTCTCCTTACAAATCTGGGTCACACTTCGGCGTGTGAGAAATCACATCCACAGCAGGCAAATCCCATTACCGTATCAATGCGAACTTCCACCGCGACACCGCACTGGTCAAAACCTTGGCCGCGTCGGGTGATCAACGTCTCACTTTTCCTTTTGTTTAGAAGAAACTAACCCTCACATGTCACAGCCGCCGAAATCTCCGTCGCAAACGCCCCAGATCGAAGCCGATCATCGCTTCCCCTGCGAACAATGCGGCGCGGACTATCACTATGACCCCACCCGCGCGGCCCTTGTGTGTGACTATTGCGGCCATGCCCGCCCCATAGAAGGCAGCGGGCGTCACTCCCGCGCCTTGCAAGAGCTCAATCTTGATACCGCCCTCAAAGGCTTGCTGCCGCTTCAGGAAATCGAAGAGACCCAAATCTCCAAATGCTCCAACTGCGGCTCCGAAGTGGCTTTCGACGGGGTCGACCACGCCTCGCAATGCCCGTTTTGCGCCACACCAATCGTCACGGGAACAGGCACCAACCGCCACATCAAGCCGCGCGGCGTCCTGCCCTTTGCCCTCACCGAGTCACAGGCGCGCGCCGCCATGACCGATTGGATGGGCCGGCTGTGGTTTGCGCCTTCAAGCCTCACCGCCTATGCGCGCAAGGGCCGCCGCATGGAGGGCATCTATGTCCCCTACTGGACCTTTGATGCCGACACCCAAAGCCGCTACTCGGGGGAGCGCGGCACGATTTATTATGAAACCATGTCCGTCGTGCGCGATGGCAAAAGCGAAACCGTGAGTGTGCCCCGCGTGCGGTGGTCGCCGAAATCCGGGCGCGTTTCCCGGTTTTTTGATGATGTGCTGGTGCTGGCGTCCCGCACCTTGCCCAAACGGTTCACCGATGCGCTACAGCCTTGGGACCTCTCCGCACTGGAACCCTACCTGCCCCAGTATCTCGCAGGCTTTCGCGCCGAAGCCTATCAAGTCGATCTCGACCAAGGCTTTGTCGAAGCCCGCGCGCTGATGGACCGCCAGATCGAACGTGACGTAAAATTCGACATCGGTGGCGATCAACAGCGCGTTCATCGCATTGATACAGCCATCAATAACGTCACCTTCAAACATATTCTTCTGCCCGTCTGGCTCGCCGCGTATAAATATCGCGGCCAAACCTATCGCTTTGTGGTCAACGGCCAAACCGGGCGCGTGCAAGGCGAGCGCCCTTGGTCGACGTGGAAAATCGTCTTTGCCATCTTCGTGGGCCTGCTCGCTGCGGGCGCTGCTGGCTATATCGTGGCGTTGAACGAAGGCGCATTCTAAGTCCCGCGTCCCGTCACTGCACTTCCCCTTGCACCCTCAGGCGAGAGCCGCCAATTTGCCCCGGCAAGGGAGACGACCATGACCGAAGACCTCACCACCCTCACCGCCATTCTGCATCGCCGTCATTCCACGCGTGCCTTCCGCCCCGACCCGGTGCCCGACGCGGTCATCACCGAAATCACCCGTACGGCGGCTCGTGTGCCCTCGTGGTGCAACGCACAGCCTTGGCAGGTGCATGTGACCCGCAAGGCCGAGACCGACCGCTTCCGCGAGAAACTCTACGCCACAGCACTGGCCGAATCCTCCAAACCCGATCTCGATTGGCCCAAGCAATATACAGGCGCCTATCTCGATCGCCGTCGCACCTGTGGCTTTCAACTCTATGATGCCGTGGGCATCGCCAAGGGCGACCGTGCCGCCTCCGGCAAACAGATGATGGAAAACTACCGCCTTTTCGGTGCGCCGCATGTGGCCATCATCACCTCAGAGGCGGATCTTGGCACCTATGGCATCATGGATACGGGCGGCTTCATCGCGCTCTGGACCATCGCCGCCGAAGCCGCAGGCGTGGCCTCTGTGCCCCAAGCCGCCGTCGCAGCCTTCGCACCACTCCTGCGCGCCGAGTTTGACATTCCCGAACATCGCAGGATCCTTTGCGCGATTTCCTTCGGATATGAAGACACAGACGCCCCCATCAACGCTTTCCGAACCGAACGCGCTGAAATGTCAGAGGTCCTGCTCTGGGCCGGAAAGGATCACTGATGCGCGCTCTGCTCCAACGCGTCACCGAAGCCCAAGTCGCAGTAGACGGCGTCGTCATCGGCCAATGCGGCCCCGGCTTGATGATCCTCGTCTGCGCCATGCAAGGCGACGACGAAGCCTCTGCCGACAAATTGGCACAACGCGTGGCCAAACTGCGAATGTTCGCGGATGACGCGGGCAAAACCAATCTCTCGATCAAAGACATCGGCGGCAGCGCATTGGTGGTCTCCCAATTCACCCTCGCCGCCGACACCAGCCGTGGCAACCGCCCCGGCTTTTCCTTGGCCGCCCCCCCCGAGCTCGGTCGCGCGCTTTATGAACGGTTTTCCAAAAGCCTTCACGCCGAAGGAATTGCCGTTGAAACTGGCTTCTTTGGTGCGGATATGAAGGTCTCTTTGGTCAATGACGGGCCTTTCACGATCTGGCTGGAAAGCTGACAGACCGAAGCGGCGCCCGCCTTCCGGCGGCCTTCGACCACCTAAAGTCATCTGGAACACAGAACGCTTCGCGCGGGAATTTTTCCGCCTCGTGTTTGCTTGATTGCCAAGCCTATGGGCGCGGTGTAGAGGCGCGACAGTTCCCTTATTTTAGGCGGCTTTCATGCTTTCGCTCCATTCCATCCCCGGCGCCTTCAGCGACGCGGATTGTGACCGTGTTCTAGAAATCGTGCGCGCAGAAAAAGCCCGCGATGCACGGCTTGTCGGTCAAAACAAAGATCACAACATTCGCCGCGCCGACCTCGTGTGGATCGATGAGGTCGAAGGCGCGGAATGGGTCATGGACCGCATCATTTCTACCGTCGCAGAAGCCAATCGCGAAGTTTACGATTTTGCGCTCAGCGATTTTGCCGAAAGCGCGCAAGTGGCCCGCTACGGCGCCGAGCGCGAAGGCCATTTTGATTGGCATTCCGACATTGGCGAAGGGCCAATAGCCGGGCGTCGCAAATTGACCATGGTGGTGCAACTTTCCCCCCCCGACAGTTACACGGGGGGGCAGCTAGAGGTCATGCCGTCAAATACCATCTTCGCCGCCCCCAAGACGCGCGGCACCGCGACGCTTTTTCCGTCCTACCTCTTGCACCGCGTCACCCCTGTGACCCAAGGCGAGCGGTTTTCGCTCACGATCTGGGCGCATGGGCCACAGTTTCGCTGAGGAATGCGCGCACAGAAAGGCCCCCGCCTGATCCGGCGGGAGCCGTCACTCGCTGCCCTTAGCCTTCAAGCATGAACTGATAGCTCGCCGGGACATAGCGGAACGCACTGTCTTTCGCTTCGACAAATCCCAAGGCCGGGAAGGGCATGTGATAGCCGATAAAGGGAATTTTCTCGGCGGCCATCATCCCCAAGAGCGCTTTGCGCGTTGCTGCGGCTTGGCTCTTGTCCATATCGAATTTCACTTCCCAATCGGGATGCGCCAGCGACCACACGTAGTGATTGGCAAAATCCGCCCCGATCACCAGCGACTTGCCCGCGCTTTCCACGCGATATGCCATATGTCCGGGCGTATGACCAAAGGCTGCCATGGCCGAAATCCCCGAGGCCGCGCTGCCACCGTCCTGTAACATGCTCATTTTTTCCGCCATAGGCACGACGTTCTTTTCAAAGCCTTCGTTGCCGGACATTGCCCAGTGATCATATTCCGCCGAACCCGTCACATAGCGCGCATTGGCAAATGTCGGCGCGGTTTCGGTCATCAGCCCACCAATATGATCGCCATGCATATGGGTGAGTACGACCACATCCACCTGATCAGGCGTATACCCTGCCGCTGCCAATGCAGTCGTGATACCCGCACCATTCAGACCCGTGTCAAACAAGACAAGCTCGCTGCCAGTATTCACCAAGGTCGGCGTAAAGAAAAACTGCGCCTTGTCGGTTGGGATCATCGCTGCCTCAGACGCTGCGGTAAATTCCTCCGGCGTCGCATTCAGCCCAAAGATCGTTTGTGGCTCTGGCACCGTGCGCGTCCCGGCCAGCAAGGTCGTCACTTCGAAATCGCCAAGCTTGAAGCGATTATAAGGCGCAAAGCCAGCGCCCTTCATGTCAGCCGCGGCCAAAGCCGAGCGCGCACTCAGTCCCGCAAGAGGCAAAGCGACAGCGGCCCCCAACAGGCCCCGACGAGACAGGTTTATTTCGGTCATAGCAGTCCTCCTTCATGCGGTTTTCTCTTTATACGAGAGTTATAGCGCATTTTTCGCCTTCGCCCCATGCCATCACACAGGCGTGATGGGCATTCCCGCAGCCCCCCTGTTCATCATCGCACAGACTGGCGCGCAGCACTTTGACAATTCCGAGACCCTGTGACAAAAGCCGGGCGCAAGGAGAACCCCATGGTCACCACCCGTTTTGCCCCTTCGCCGACTGGTCATATTCACGTTGGCAACCTGCGTACTGCTCTGATGAATTGGATGATTGCCCAGAAAAATGGCGGCACATTCATTCTGCGGATCGACGACACCGATCAGGAGCGTTCAAAAGAAGAATATGTCGATGGGATCAAACGCGATCTCGAGTGGCTGGGTCTGACATGGGACCGCGTCGAACGCCAATCGCAGCGTTTGGAGCGCTATGCGGAAAAGGCACAGGAGCTGCGCGCAGCCGGGCGCCTCTACGAAGTGTTCGAAAGCCCCACCGAGCTGGATCTCAAGCGCAAAAAACAACTCAACATGGGCAAGCCCCCCGTCTATGACCGCGCCCAGCACGGGTTGAGCGAGGCACAAAAAGACAAGCTTCGGGCCGAAGGTCGCGCAGGCTATTGGCGCTTTTTGCTGGACCAATCGCGCATTGAATGGACCGATGGCATCTTGGGCGATATTTCCATCGATGCCGCCTCTGTCTCTGACCCCGTGCTAATCCGTGCCGACGGCCAAGTTCTCTACACTTTCGCCTCTGTGGTCGATGACACCGATATGGGCGTCACCCATATCGTGCGTGGTTCTGATCACGTCACCAACACGGCCACCCAAATCCAGATCATGGAGGCCTTGGGCCACCAGCCGCCTGCTTTCGCGCACCACTCTTTGCTGACCGGGCCGGGGGGCGAAGGCCTTTCCAAACGTTTGGGCTCCTTGGCGCTAAAAGACCTGCGCGAGCAAGGTGTTGAGCCGATGGCGCTTTTGTCGCTGATGGCCCGACTGGGCGCGTCTCAGCCCATCGAGTTGCGGATGTCACATCAAGAGATGATCGACGGTTTCGATGTTTCGCAGTTTGGCGCAGCCCCAACAAAATTTGACGCCGAAGACCTGTGGCCACTGACAGCCAAAGCCATCTCCGCCATGACCTATAGCGATGTCGCCGCGCAAATCACTGCACTTGGCGTGCCCGCCGACCGCGCCGAGCGGTTTTGGGATGTCGTGCGCGCCAATATCGGCAAGCGCTCCGAGGCTGCGGAATGGGCAACGCTTGTGCTCAACGGTGCCTCGCCCACAGTCGCACCAGAAGACGCCGAATTCGTGGCGACCGCCCTGTCGCTCTTAGACGCCCCCCCCTATGGGGCCGAGACTTGGGGCCAATGGACCAACGCCGTCAAAGAGGCCACTGGCCGCAAGGGCAAGGGCCTCTTCATGCCGCTTCGTCTGGCCGTAACGGGCCGCGAGAAAGGCCCCGAAATGGCCGATCTTTTGCCGCTGCTGAGCAAACGCCCCGGCTAAAATCCGCAACCGCACCGGGCGCGCATTGCGCCCGGGCGATCTTGCGCCTTTACGTCCCCGACCCATCGCGAAAGCGATTGGCAATCGGATAGCGCCGATCCAGCCAAAACGCCTTTTGAGTGAGGCGGGTGCCCGGAGCAGATTGAAAGCGCTTGTATTCGGCAATGTAGAGCAAATGCTCCACCTTCTTCACGGTCTCGCGCTCAAAACCCTCTGCAACCAAATCTGCCACCGAGGCTTCGCGCTCCACCAGCCCCTCAAGGATCGCATCAAGCACCTCATAGGGCGGCAGGCTATCTTCGTCCTTCTGATCGGGCCGCAACTCTGCCGAAGGCGGCTTGGTGATGATCCGCTCTGGAATCACCTCTCCCGCAGGGCCCTTCATCCATTCCCGATGGTTCTCATTGCGCCAACGCGCGGTCAGGAACATGCGCGATTTGTACATATCCTTCACCGGGTTATAGCCGCCGTTCATATCGCCATAGATCGTGCAATATCCCACGGCCATCTCGGATTTATTCCCCGTGGTCAGCAACATCTCTCCGAATTTGTTCGACATCGCCATCAACAGCAGTCCGCGCAAACGGGACTGGATATTCTCCTCGGTGATCCCCGGCTCCGTCCCGGCAAAGAGCGGCGCCAAGGTCTGGCTCACCGCGTCACGCGCCGAGGCAATTGGAACCGTATCCAAATGACAGCCCAGCGCCCGCGCACACTGCTCGGCATCCTCAAGCGAATGCGCGCTGGTGTATTCCGAAGGCAGCATCACACAGCGTACGTTTTCCGGCCCCAAGGCATCCGCCGCAATCGCCGCAACAATCGCGCTATCAATCCCGCCTGACAGCCCCAAAACCGCTTTCTTGAACCCGGTCTTTCGCATGTAGTCGCCAAGGCTCATCACACAGGCACGGTAATCCGCTTCGCCGATGGGAGGGATAGGGGCAATCATGCCCTTATCCGCAGCCCATCCCCCGTCGGCGCCGCGGTGGAAATCCACATGCGTCACCACCTCTTCGAACTGCGGCAATTGCAGCGCCAGATGCCCGCCGCGATTGAGGACCATCGACGAGCCATCAAACACCTGATCGTCCTGCCCGCCGACCATATTGAGGTAGACCAGCGGCAATTCCGTCTCCACAACCCGGCTCACCATCAGGTTCAGCCGCAGATTGGGCTTGCCGCGATGATAGGGCGAACCATTGGGCACCAAAAGAATCTCTGCCCCCGTCTCCGCCAGCGTCTCCGCCACATCGGCATGCCATGCATCTTCACAAATCGGCGAGCCGATCCGCACACCATTTACCATATAGGGCCCATGCACATCGGCCGAGGCAAAGACCCTGCGCTCATCAAAAACCGCATCATTGGGCAGATGATGCTTGAGCACCGTTGCGGTGATCTTGCCGCCTTGCAAAATATAGTAGCCGTTATACAGCACACCCTCTTGCACCGCAGGCCCGCCAATGGCCAAGGCCGGACCCTTGGCACAGGCATGGGCCAAAGCTTCAATCGCTTCAATGGCCGCCCGCTGAAAGGCAGGCTTCAGGATCAAATCCTGCGTTTGATACCCCGTAATGAACATTTCAGTGAGCGCGACCAGATCGGCCCCCGCCTCACGCCCCTGCTGCCACGCCGCCCGTGCCTTGGCGGCATTGCCTTCGATATCGCCCACAGTGGGGTTCAATTGCGCCAGCGTCAGACGAAATCGGTCGGCCATCTTGGATCCTCGCAGAAAACTCGCCCTAGATGTAGGCGCAAAGACTGGCAAGGGAAAGCCGAAGGCGCAGCGGAGCCGCCGAAAGACATTGCCCGGTCCACCCCCCTCGTTTACGTTCCCCCTCGAACCAAGGGAATGGACTCGGAACGATGAACAAGGCACGGGCATTGGCGCTGGCGATGATCTTCGCGGCAAGCAGCGTTGCCGCGCAAAGCGGGCAGGTTCTTACCAAGCAATATGATGACGGTGGCGTTTATGAAGGCACATTCAAAGACGGGCTGCAACATGGCACAGGCACCTATCGGCTGCCCAATGGCTACGAATATACGGGCGATTGGGCCGATGGCGAAATTCGCGGTCGTGGCGTTGCGCGCTTTCCCAATGGCTCGGTCTATGAGGGCGAATTCCAAAAGGGCAAACCAAACGGCGTCGGTAAGATCGTTTTCACCGATGGCGGCACCTATGAGGGCCAATGGGGCGATGGCAAAATCACCGGCCAAGGGATTGCCGTCTACGCAAATGGCGTGCGCTATGAGGGCGGCTTTCTAAACGCGCTGCATCACGGGCGCGGCATCATGCAATCACCGGGCGGCTACGTCTACGAAGGCGACTGGTCCGAAGGCGTCAAGCAAGGCACAGGAAAAATCACCTACCCCGATGGCGCCGTCTACACAGGCGAAATTCAAAACGGCGAACGCTCCGGCAATGGCAAACTCACCCTGCCCGATGGTCTGGTCTACGAGGGCCTTTGGGCGGCTAACCAGATCAACGGCTCTGGCAAACTGAGCCAACCCAATGGCGACACCTATGAAGGCGCGTTGATGAATGGGCGCCGCGAAGGCAAAGGCCGGGTCATCTATGCCAATGGCGACACCTATGAGGGTGACTTCAAGGATGATCGCCGCCACGGCACAGGCGTGTTCAACGGGGCGGATGGGTATCGCTTTGAAGGCACCTGGGTTGCAGGTGAAATCGAAGGCCAAGGCAGCGTCGCCTACCCCGATGGCTCGCTCTACGCAGGCCAGTTTCGCGCGGGCCAACCTGACGGCGTTGGCAAGATCACCTATTCCGACGGCGCAACCTACGAAGGCGACTGGCGCGCGGGCGTTATCGAAGGCCAAGGCAAAGCCACCTACCCCAATGGCCTCACCTATGAGGGCGGCTTCAAAGAGGCCAGAAACCAAGGGTTTGGCGTGATGACCTACCCCGACGGTTACCGCTATGAGGGCGAATGGGCCGAAGGCCAGCGCCAAGGCACAGGCACGGCCACCTACCCCGACGGCACGATCTACAAAGGCAGTTTCGTTGCCGGTCAACGCGAAGGCATTGGCAAAATCACCATGGCGGATGGGTTCAAATATATCGGCGATTGGAAAAACGGCGAAATTTCCGGCAAGGGCATCGCCACCTATGCAAATGGCGATGTCTATGAGGGCAACTTCACCGCCGGAAAACGTCAAGGTGAAGGCACAATGCGCTACGCCACAGGCGAATCCGCTGTTGGAAATTGGGAGAATGGGGCGCTCACAGAGTGATGCGCCACTCAGATCTGGCATGCGGGGGCCCCTCCCCAACTGCCTCGCCCGCCGGGACATTTGAAATCCGGCCCAGCTGTGAACCAACGGCTCCCGGAAAATAGATCAAATAAATTTGGAGAACATAATGGCCGAGCAAAATGATGCTGTAATGGAATTCTTGCTGACGCGACGTTCGCCACCAGCCAAGACTTTGAGCCTGCCCGCCCCCTCACGCACAGAATTGGTGCCTATTTTGACAGCAGGTCTGCGCGTGCCAGATCATGGCAAACTGGAGCCGTGGCGCTTGATTGTTTTGGAGCGTGCAGGTTTGGACCGATTGGCCGACCTCACCCAAGAGCGCGCGCGCAGCTTGGGGTATGATGACGAAAAGACTGAAAAGGGGCGCGGGCAATTCACCCGCTCGCCGCTTTGTGTGGCGGTAGTTGAAACGCGCCGCTCTATCGAGAAAGTGCACGCCTTGGAACAGACCTATTCGGCGGGCGCCGTCTGTCTGTCGCTGGTCAATGCGGCTCTGGCCTCTGGTTGGGGTGCCTCATGGATCACGGGCTGGCCTGCACATGATGCTGAACTTGCAGCCTCCGCTTTGGGCTTGGGCCCAGATGAGCGCGTGGCAGGCTTTATTCACATCGGCACACCCTCGGCAGCCCCCCCCGAAAGACCGCGCCCCGATTTGGGTGTCTCGGTGACTTGGGCGGGTTAACATGGCGCTGGGCACAATCCTCACCAGTTTCTTTGCGGCGCTGGCACAGATCACCGATGCGCGTTTCGCCCGCGTGTTCTGGCTCGGCATCGGTGCCGCACTTGGCCTCCTGATCGCTGCCAGCTTTGGTGTCTTGTGGCTCTTGGACTCGCTTTTTGGCACTGGCCTCATCTTGCCGATTGTCGGCGAGGTCAGCTGGCTGGGCGACGCCCTTTCTTGGGCCGGGTTCTTGGTGATGATGGGGCTGTCAGTTTTCCTGATGGTGCCCGTTGCTTCTGCGATGACCTCGATCTTTCTCGACAGCGTCGCAGATGCAGTCGAAGCGCGCCATTACCCCGCGCTTCCTCCTGCCACCCCCGTGCCTTTCGCCACCGCACTCAGAGACAGCGTAAATTTCTTGGGCGTTCTGGTCGGGGCCAATGTCTTGGCGCTCTTGCTGTATGTCTTTTTGCCCTTCGCGGCGCTTTTGATCTTCTGGGGCTTGAACGGCTATCTCTTGGGCCGCGAATACGCCACGCTGGTGGCGATGCGACGGGGCGGCCGCGCAGAGGCGCGCGCGTTCTGGGCACGCCACAAGGGCACGCTTTGGGCGGCTGGCATTCTCATGGCCTTGCCACTCTCGCTGCCGCTGGTGAACCTCGCCATCCCGATTTTGGGTGTGGCGACCTTCACGCATCTCTATCATCGACTGCGCTGAGCGCTTATTTCAGCGGAGCCATCCGCCCGAACATATCCAGATCGCGCACGGTAATCGCACCCGACAGGATGGTGCCCGCAATGATGCACCACAGCACCACAGAAATTCCGGTGGTGATCCACGCCCGTTTCTTCAACTGCGGCTCATGCGGCGCACCCGCATGCGTGCCCGGCACAATCTGGCCCACATCGCCCTGAGTTTTCAGGCGGATAGGCAAAACAATAAGGAAGGTCATAAACCAGATGACCGCAAACAGCACCAGCGCAGAAGTCGGCCCCATCAGACTTGCTCCAACTCTACAAGACAGCCATTGAAATCCTTCGGGTGCAAGAACAGCACTGGCTTGCCATGGGCGCCAATCTTTGGCTCCCCGGTGCCCAACACGCGTGCCCCAGTCGATTTCAGATGGTCGCGCGCAGCGAGGATATCTTCCACCTCATAGCAAATGTGGTGAATGCCGCCCGCTGGGTTCTTGTCCAGAAAACCTTGGATCGGCGAGTTTTCCCCCAAGGGATAAAGCAATTCGATCTTGGTATTGGGGAGTTCGATGAACACCACCGTAACCCCATGATCTGGCTCATCTTGTGGCGCGCCCACTGTCGCGCCCAGCGCCGCGCTGTATTGATTACAAGCCGCCTCAAGGTCGGGCACAGCAATGGCGACATGGTTCAGGCGGCCAATCATAGGGGGTCCTCCGGTTCACAAATTCCCTGATGGTTATGGGGGCGCGCTGCGGTTCTGGCAAGGCTTTGGCATGGCGCGCGATGCCGCAGGCAAGCATTCTGCGTCCCCCGTGATCGACGTTAACGCGTCGTTCACTGTGCTTGGGCCAAAGTGAGTCGCAGATGATTTGCTCAAAGGTGCTGCCATGCCGGAATTCGATCCTTTCTCGCCCCTGCGCCATCCCACGCCGGGCCGCCCACTTCTCGGGCTGACAATTCTCATCGTCGAAGACAGCCGCTATGCGTCAGACGCTATGCGGCTTCTCTGCCTGCGCTCCGGCGCCCGAATTCGCCGCGCTGATTCCATTCGCGCGGCAGAGCGGCACTTGCAGGTCTACCGCCCCTCAGTCGTCATCGTAGACATCGGCCTGCCCGATGGCTCGGGGGCGGGGCTCATCGAGGCCCTCAACCGAACGACCCCACGCATTGATGTGATCCTAGGCACCTCCGGCGATGACATGTCCGAGGCACTTTGCCATGCCGCAGGCGCCGATGGATTTTTCCCCAAGCCCGTGCAATCTTTGGCCCTGTTTCAGCAAACCATTCTCGCGCATTTACCCGAGGATCGCCGCCCCACCGGGCCACGCCCCCTGCCAGATGACGTGATTCAGCCCGATTTCGCCGCGTATCAAGACGATATGGTTCATGCCGCCGATATCCTCAGCGACCATAATGACGAAGCGATGCTCGACTATATTGCCCAGTTCGTCACCGGCGTCGCCCGCTCGGCGGGCGATATGCCCTTGGTCGAAGCGGGCGAGGCCCTCAGCGGCGCACGCGCCTCGCATGCGCCCTCTCGCGCCGAAGCCGCGCGCTTGGCGGGCCTCTTGCAAGACCGCATCACTGCGCGCGTGGCAATCTAAACCTCGCCGCGCAATCCCGGATCGCTCGAGACCCGCACCAAACGGGTCAGATCCCCCAACCGCTCTTTCTGCTGGCCTGCGCTGTCAAAGTTCGACGGCGCAAGCCATACAGCATAAGCTTCCCGCAGCGCGGGCCAGTCATCATCGGTAATGGCAAACCATGCCGTGTCCCGGTTGACGCCTTTCACAATCAAATGATTGCGGAAAATTCCCTCATAGCTGAACCCCAGCCGCTCGGCGGCCCGGCGCGAGGGCATGTTGCGCGCATTGCACTTCCATTCAAACCGCCGATAACCCGCCTCAAACGCCCAAAAGATCATCCTCAACAAAGCCTCACTCGCCGCACGCGTGCGCTGCAAACTGGGCGAGAAATTGATATGCCCCACTTCGATCGATCCATTCGGTCGGTCAATTCGCAAATAACTCGCCACACCGCCCCAACGTCCCGCTTCCTTGTCATAAATCGCCATGAACAGCGGATCATCCTTCTCCGATGCATCCCGCACCCAGCGATGATATTGCGACGCCGAATGAAACGGCCCATAGGGCAACCACGCCCACACCGGATCATGGCCCTCAAATGCCCGAAATAACAGCGCCGCATGTGCTTCTGCCTGCAAAGGCTCCAAACGTGCCCATTGGCCCTCCCATCCTGCGCGCGGCGGGGCAGGCGGTGGCACATACTGGTTAAGATCTTGAACAGTCATCACGCGCGGCTCCTCTATCGGGCCACGCTAGCGCGCCCCCTGCCCCCTCGCAAGGCGCGCCATGATGTGGCCGTTCGCGCCTCTGCCCCGGCGTCTTTGTTTCGTTTTCAGAAAAACACCGTTTCTGTGTCCAAAGAATGCCACAATTGGCTGACATAACGATGCTCAGAGGAAGCGAACTTCCCGAGCAGTAAACGTAGCAGAACCCCGGAGACAGGATATGCAGGCATCACATAATTCGCATCAAGGCGTCACCGCCCACCGTTTGGAATGGATGGGCTTGATGATCGCAGTGATTTCTCTCGCAGGACTGACCGCAGGAGGAATTCACTCGGGCACCCAAGAAGTGCGCGACATCACGCTCGTTTCGGCCAGTCGCTGACCACAGAAATTTCCACACACCGCCCCACGGGTTCCTCCCTGCCCGTGGCCCTGCCTCGGTCCGGCGTTATAACGTCAGACCGGGGTTTTTTCCCATGTCCAAACCGGGAAAGACCGCGCTTTCCAGCAGGCTGGTCTCCAGCCCAAAGAGCCCGCGCATGATCCATCCCGCATAGGCCCGCACATCGCGCGTCGGCATCAGGTCGCGCCCTTGATACAGCGCGCGCTCCTCCAGCCCCGGCCACTCCCCATAGACCCGACCGCCCTTGATCGCGCCGCCCGCCATCAAGGCCGCTCCCCCGGTGCCGTGATCGGTGCCGCCTGTGCCATTTTCGCGCGCAGTGCGGCCAAATTCGGTCATCGCCACCACGGCAGTCTGCCCCCAAATTGGCCCCAACCCGGCCTTGAGCCGCAAGATTGTCTCCTGCAACTCGCCCAAAGCGCGGCCAATCGCCTTACTCTGGCCCGCATGGGTGTCCCAACCGCCAATCGAAAATGCCGCGATCCGCGCCGGCCCACGCAGGCGTTCCGCTGCAAAATCTGCAATTGCACCAAGCCCTTGCGTCGCCGGCTCCATCCCTCCCATGCCTGCCATGCCACTCATTCCCGCCATCCCGCCCATGGCCGCTTCGTCATCCATCACCCCTTCGACCCGCGCCAATAACAGCGCCTCTGCCAAAGCGTCGCGGAACAGCGGGTCGTCGTGCATCACCTTTTCCATCAATCGCCGCGCCTGCGGGCTCAATTCCAGCGCCGCGTCAGGCGCCCAATTCGCCACGGGGGCCCGACCACTCAGCACCGTCATTTCATCATGGCCAATCGCATAGGCCGTCTCCGTAGAAAGGCCCGGCACCGTCTGCAACATCCGGTTCAGCCACCCATCCCGCCCTGTGGCCGCCCCCAATTCTGCCGTGCCCGCCTCCAGCAAATCCTGCCCATCAAAATGACTGCGCTTATCGCGGTAAGGCGTTGAAACCGCATGAGCAAATCCCAATTCTCCCGCCGCCCAAAGCGGCATCAATCCCGCCAATCCCGGATGCAGAGCAAACATTCCGTCCAGATCGAGTGCCCCCGCCGCCTCGCCAAACCCCAGCTTGGGCCGCAGCCCCGCCAAGGCCCGGTCGCCATAGGGCTGCACCACATCCACCCCATCCATCGCGCCCCGCAGAATGATCACCACAAACCGCTGTTCAAACGGCGCAGCGGCAAAGCTGATCGGCGTCAACAGCGGGCTTGCCGCTGCCGAACAGCCAATCAACGCCGTCCGTGTCAAAAACGCCCGTCTCGTCAGATCCATTGCCCGTCTCCTATCGGCGCTGAAATGCGGGGGAGGCCAATACAAGCCCAATCCCCTCGCGGCGGCTCTCTGCCGCACGTGCTGCAAACACAACCTCGTCGCTCACCCGCGTCCCAAGGGCAGCCGTCACAAAGTCGCGCGGGTCTGGCAACTCGGCCATCCCCTCTCCCGGCCCCCGCATCGCCCAATCAATGCGCGCCGCCAAACCCTGCGGATGGATCCATGCCGCATCTTCCTCTGGCCACCCATCCGGCCCCGGCGGGCGCTCCCACGGCTGGCCCATCTGCATCAACGGCACCCGCAAGTGTCGCTGCACATCGCGCTCCTCCATTCCGACAAAGGCCCCCTCAGGCAGCGCCAAGGCCCGATAGGCCGAGGCGAGATAGTCAAAAGGCGGCTTCACATTCACCAAATCCGCGCCCCATGCCGCCTCATGTTCCAAAAGCGCGGCATAGACCGCGCCCAGATCGCCCCGCGTCGCTCCAAAGGCTCCGGCGACATGCGCCACCAAATCCGGATCCGGCGCATCGCTGACAAAGTGCTGCACCAACTTGCGCGCAATATGCAGCCCGGTGCTCGGATGCTCCGCCAAATCCTCCAGCGCGGCATGAATATCGGCCAGCTTGGCATTGCCCGGCCCGCCATAAGACACCCCCAAAACCGTCTCCGCACCCGGCTCCGCCGCCTTTTGCTGAAACTTGAACCCCACCTGCGGCTGATAGGTCATCCCGGTGAACAATTTGGCCAGCTGATGCACATCCTCCTGCCCATAGCCCGCCCCCACACCCAGCGTGTGCAGCTCCAAAACCTCGCGTGCAAGGTTCTCATTCAAGCCAATTTTCTTGAGTTTTCCCTTGGCGCGCATCTCATCGGCCAAAGCCGACCCCGGCCCCACGGCACTTTCCTGATCTAGGTAATGCAACATCATCGGAGCCGTTGTGGCCGCGATCACCAGATCGGCAAACCGCCCCGCAATATGCGGTCGGATGATCTCTTCCACATGCGGCGACACCGCGCGCCGCAGCAATCCCGCCTTGCCCTGAACGGTGAAATGATCTGCCCAAAATCCAACCAGCCGCTCGCGAAATCCGCTCTCGCTCCATACCCGCCGCTGCACCTGTTGGCCCAGCCAGTCCCCCTGCGCCATCCGCGCATCGCGCTTGCCAAGGCTCATCTGCTTGGTCGCCGCCGTGAACCCTTCGCTCCCTGCTCCCGCTTGGCGACGCTCTTTTCGCAACTCCCGATTAACCACCAAACGCGCCAGAAACGCCGAGAACGGCTCAATGGGAAAGCGCACCGCCATATGATCGGCGCCACTGACCCCACGCAGCATAGCAGCCAAATCACCCGGGCCAGTCACACGCGGCGAAAGCCCCAACCCAAACCGCATCTCCGCCAGTTCCGGATCAAACCGCATTTCTCCACCTCCCCACACCGCTCACGCATTCTATACGCGGTAAATAGGCACTTGCGTTGCAACTTTCACCCTCCCCCGCACCGCCGCGCGCAACTTCCCGCCGAGTGGGCGAAAAAATCGCCGCACCAAAGAAAAAGGGGCCCAAAGGCCCCTCTTCCGCATCCATAGGCCTTGGCCTTATTTTTCCGCCGGGATCACCCGCAGGCGCAATTCCATCAGCTGCTCCGTCGAAGGCTCATTCGGCGCCCCCATCAACAGATCTTCCGCGCGTTGGTTCATCGGGAACATGATCACTTCGCGAATATTCGCCGTATCAGCCAACAGCATCACGATCCGGTCAATCCCAGCAGCACAGCCCCCGTGGGGCGGCGCGCCATATTGAAACGCGTTGACCATCCCGCCAAAGCGACGACGAACCTCATCCTCGCCATAGCCCGCAATTTCAAAGGCCTTGAACATGATCTCTGGCTGGTGGTTCCGGATCGCCCCCGACACCAACTCATAACCATTGCACGCCAAATCATACTGATAGCCCAACACATCCAGCGGATTGCCCTCCAGCGACGCCATCCCGCCTTGCGGCATCGAGAAGGGGTTGTGCTCGAATTCCACCTTACCGCTTTCCTCATCCTGCGCGTAGATCGGGAAATCAACGATCCAAGCAAAGGCGTATCGATCCTTCTCAATCAGATCGAGCTCTTCGCCAATCGCCGTGCGCGCCCGTCCTGCAATCTTCTCGAAATTGGCAGGCTTTCCACCCAAGAAAAACGCCGCATCGCCAAGCCCCAAGCCCAACTGCACCCGCAGCGCTTCGGTTCGTTCGGGCCCGATGTTTTTGGCCAAAGGCCCAGCCGCCTCCATGCCGCCGCCATTTTCCGCTTCGCGCCAGAAAATATACCCCATCCCCGGCAGGCCCTCTTTCTGAGCCCAGGCATTCATCCGGTCACAAAACTTGCGGCTCCCGCCCTTCGGGGCCGGAATGGCGCGAATTTCCGTGCCCTCTTGCTCCAAAAGCTTGGCAAACACAGCAAAGCCCGAGCCCGCGAAATGTTCGCTCACCACCTGCATCTTGATCGGATTGCGAAGGTCGGGCTTGTCCGTGCCATACCAAAGTGCTGCATCGCGATAGGAAATCTGCGGCCAGCTTTCCGGTGCATCCACCTTGCGTCCGCCCCCAAACTCCTCAAACACCCCCGCCAAAACAGGCGAGACCGTGTCAAACACATCTTGCTGCGTGACAAAGCTCATTTCCAAATCGAGCTGGTAGAAATCTGTCGGGCTGCGGTCGGCCCGCGGGTCTTCGTCACGAAAACACGGCGCAATCTGGAAATACTTGTCGTAGCCCGACACCATGATCAACTGCTTGAACTGCTGCGGCGCCTGCGGCAAGGCATAGAACTTGCCCGGATGCAGCCGCGACGGCACGAGGAAGTCACGCGCGCCCTCCGGGCT
>DOOI01000139.1:23536-23801 GCA_003512825.1 Paracoccaceae bacterium
GTGTTTGATACTCGCGAAACCCCTTGCCCCACATACGTTGGCGCATCGAACGCACCACATCCGAGCGCAGCGTCATATTGCGCTGCATCTCTTCACGCCGCAGATCGAGGAAGCGATAGCGCAGCCGGGTCTCTTCGGGGTATTCCTGATCGCCAAACACCATCAAAGGCAGCTCCTTCGCGGCCCCCAAAATCTCGATGTCGCGCACGAATACTTCCACCGCCCCCGTGGCGATCTTGGCATTCACCAATTCCGGGTCGCGCGC
>DOOI01000139.1:24123-24276 GCA_003512825.1 Paracoccaceae bacterium
TTGACTGTGCCGTCAATGCGAATGCACCACTCCGAGCGCACCTTTTCAACCTCTTTGAAAACCGGGCTATCGGGGTCGCACAGCACTTGCGTCACACCGTAATGATCGCGCAAATCAATGAACAAAATCCCGCCGTGGTCGCGCACGCGATGG
>DOOI01000139.1:24563-24789 GCA_003512825.1 Paracoccaceae bacterium
CCGCCGTGGTCGCGCACGCGATGGACCCATCCAGACAGACGGACAGTGTCGCCAACGTGGTCCGCGCGCAGATCGGCGCAGGTATGGCTGCGATAGGCATGCATCAGGGGCTCTCCCGGGGTTCTCGAATATTCGCGCCGATACACCGCGCCAAGCTTGGGAAGTCAAGGGAAAGCCCACATTTTCAAGCCAAACCTCGCGCTTTCCCGCCGCCCCTGCGCCAAAC
>DOOI01000182.1 GCA_003512825.1 Paracoccaceae bacterium
CGGGCGCACAGGGCGTGTCTGCGGCCATTGGCGCCTGAAACCCCTCGCGGCGCCCCTCTGCGGCCCCGCGATTTGCGATCAGGTCCGAAATCAACCAAGAGGCGTTCCTCAGCGCAAAATCCTTTTGTCCAAACCCATCACCACGCCGAGGCGCCGCTTCGATGCGGTAGGAGGCAAAAAACGCATCCGTTTGCGTGGAGCGAATTTGAGGGTCCCAGAACGCGCGGGTGAAAATATCGTTTCGCTGCGCGAAGGGCTCAAAGGCCTCGGTCACGTCAATACCGGCCCGTCGATCATCCGGAAGCGTGTGGGGGGAGTTTTGCGACCATGACATAACAGAAATCTTAAGCGGGGCTTTACGACCCTGCAAGGCGTCGTTTTTGGGCGGGACGGGCGCTCATTGCCCGGTGAGGTTTGTCGAAATCCCAAAGTGGATCGCAAAATCGAAGGAGAGAAATCATGCATGTCGGGTTTATCGGTTTGGGAAGTGCGGGCGGCAGCCTTGCGGGCACATTGGTGCGGAACGGAATCGACCTGACAGTCTTCGACCTCGATGCCGCCCTCGTCGACAGTTTCGTGCAGCGCGGTGCCAAATCTGGCGCCTCTGCTGCTGATTTGATGCGCCACTGCGACGTGGTGATCACCTGCTTGCCCTCACCAAAGGCCTCTGCTGCCGTCCTTGACGCGATGCTCCCCGAAGTGCGCGACGGCAAGACATGGATCGAGATGTCCACCACAGACGCCACCAAAATCGGCGATCAATGCGCCAGCGTCGTCGCCCGCGGGGGCCGTGCAGCGGAATGTCCGGTCTCGGGCGGGGTGCACCGGGCGGCGACTGGGAATATCAGCGTCTTTGCGGGATGCGACCGCGAAACCTTTGATCATGTGCTGCCTTTGCTCACAATTCTTGGTCGGCGGGTCTTGCACACAGGTGCCGTGGGCACAGCCTCTACGCTAAAGGTAATGACCAACTATCTTGCCACGGCCAATTTGCTGACGCTTTGCGAAGCGCTCACCACGATGGCAGCGGCAGGCATGGATTTGGCGACGACTTATGAGGCAATCAAAATCTCCTCTGGCACATCATTCACGCATGAGACCGAGAGCCAATTGATTTTGTCGGGCTCACGCAATGTGCATTTCCCAATGGACCTCGTGCAAAAAGACATTGGCCTCTTCCAAGAGATCGCAGAGCGGCACAACGTGCCGCTGGAAATCAGTCCGTTGATGATCGAGATCTTCAATGATGCCCAAGCCCGGTATGGTTTGCGCGCACAGTCAGACCGGGTGATAGAGCGGCTCGAAGAGGCGACAGGCCTAAAGGTGCTCGCGCCCGGCTTTCCCGAGGATCTTGTCGATGATGAACCCGAAGAACGCGGTTACGAGGTGCATCCGCCGCGCTAATGCTTTCCCTTTGACCGCCCAACCGCTATCGGGGCAGAGGAGGTGGCATCATGGACGAACGTGACATCATAGCAGAAGTCTCTGCCGGGCCATTGCGGCGGGGCGTTGCTGTTGGCGCATTGATCGGTTTGGGCGTGGTTTTTGGCAAAATCGCGCTCGACCCCACCCTTTCAGGCCTCTGGCAGGGCCTCAGTGCGCTGGGCGCAGGGGGCGCGCTTTTGTTGGGGGGGCTCTCTTGGAAAGCCACCGCCGGGCGAATTTGGCTCACCCAAGAGGGGCTGTTTGATCACACTGGCGCGGCGCTGGCGCGGATCGAGGACATCGAGGCGGTAGATGGGGGCGCGTTTTCACTCAAGCCGTCCAACGGCTTTGCCGTAACGCTAAAAACCACAGGCCCGCGCTATTGGGCACCGGGAATGTATTGGCGCTGGGGCAAACGCATCGGCATCGGGGGTGTGCCCTCGGGCCGCGCTGCCCGTTTCATGGCCGAACAGCTTAGCCAAAGACTTCCGAAACGGTCTCGCTAAAAAAAAAGGCCCCTCCGAAAATCGAGGGGCCAGTTTAGGGAGAACAAACGAAAATCAGTCGCTCAGCTGTCGTTCCAGATCACCTGAGGCGCGAAACGCGGGCGGGTGAATACGGCGTTGTAAAGGTCTTGCTCCTGCAGCCCGACCCTGAAGGGCGGCGAATATTTCGACCACGTCTCGATGAAGATGAGCCGCTCATTATGCACCATCACGGGCAGCTTGCTGGCCATGCCCCCTACGGCGGTGTTGGTCAGCGCACCGATGTTGCCCTTAGTCTTGGAACAATCCATCTTGTATTTCTGGTTCACGTTATCCCAGCGGATCACCGTCACCCGCAGCTTGGTCGGCTCTGGTGACCGCGTCAGTAACTCCAAAAGCGCATAGGCCCCGTTCATATAAGCGGGATTGATCGGCGTGGTTTCTCGGGAAACCATGTCGCTGATCGTATAGGCCGCTTTCACATTGACCGAGGTCTGGCGATAGGCGTCAAAGAAGGTGAACATCGCGACATAGCCCCAAAACAGCATTGGGATCATGATGATGCCTTCAATGGCCACCGTGGCGCGCTCGTCACGCAAGAACCCTTTCAGGCGTCGTTGCACCGAACCTATGGGGCGGAATTGAGGGAGGGCAGAGATTTGCATCACTTTGGCTCCTGCACAAAGGCGGATTGCGCGACCAGGGCGGCATAGCCTGCGCCATCCTTGTCGAGCGCCTTGCCCAATCCAGACCCTGGCAATATTGGTTTGAACAGCGCACAAGCCCGCAACAGCATCAAATCATTGACGTTCCCGCTGGTGAATTCCCGCACGGGCTTCACGTCCTCGGAGTGGTCGATGCAATCCACCGTCGCGGGCGGATTGGCCCAAGTCCGCAGGTTCAGCTTGACCATTTCAAGGCGCAAGTTGTTTTCGCAATTGTCCAGCATCGGCGCGCGCGCGCAGATTTTATCTTTTATATCATTGTGTTGTGGCGCACTCCCCGTGCCCAAACGGATCTCCCGTACGGTCAGGTCAAGAGCACGTTCCAGCATCATATGCTTGATCGAGATGAACCCCAGCTCAACCGAGGACATCATTGCCATTATAAACAGTGGCAGCATGATCGCAAAGTCGATGACTTGGCTGCCGTCCTCGTCCTTGCGAAAACGTCGTAGGATACGAAAAGGATGATGCTTGCTCATTGGGTCAACTTCAGTTGGTTGATTTGACGGGCGATTGATTGAAAGGCCGCAGTGATTTCCACGCCGTTCACATCAAAGAAATGGGCAGGAGAGGAGGCGCAGTTTCGCATAACAGTGTCTCCGGTATCGGTGACTTCAAAACCAACGGTCCAGATCACGATGCCATTGTTTTTGGCCGCAGTGCAGATCTGGTTCAGAAGGTTGTTGCCGAGGCTGTTATAATACTTGGTGTAATACCAGCTGGGGCGCTGCCACGAGTAGACGTAGTTTTGCAGGTAGTAGTTGAAATTGAAGTTATTCCAATGCGCGTAGTGGCTTGAGGTCGCATAGACGCTGCCGTTGATGCGCGTCGAGTCCGAGTTTTCACCATCCGTCATCAGAACAATCGTCTTGAGGGTCTTTGCGTCCGAATAGGCAGCGGGGCGCGCGGAAAATGCCGGATCACTCTTGTTCACGTTTGACGCCGACAGCGCGGCATTGATCGATTGGAACGACGGGTCGAGCATTGCGACTGCCCATTTCATCCCAATCTGGATTTGCGTGCCGGCACGGGGCTTGAGCGCATTGATCTGGCTGATCAAGGCCGAGTTGGATTGCGACATTACCGTTACCCGCTCATAGCTGTTGCGGGGGCATAGCGTGTCAAACCGGGTATTTTGCGAATAGCCGCTTTCGATGGAGTATGTGTTCCACTGAAAATGCTGCATCTGTTGATAAAGCTTGGTCTTGTTCAGCGCGGCCGACGCAAAGTCGCTCTCATCGAACTCGATGCAATGCGAATAGTTATGCACTTGGTTCACATTGAGCAGTCCCATGATTTCGGGGCCGACGTTCACGTGTTCCGAGTAGGGAATGAAGTTCAGCGAAACGCGTCCCGCCGTTTCCGGGCGCAAAACCGCGCCGACAAAGGTCTTGGCGGCTTCGCGCAAGTTGGGCAGACGATTATTGTCATTCATCGAACCCGAGATATCGACCACCAGCGAGATTTCGACCTTTGGAATACGCTCTTCGGCGGTCGCCGCGGCTGGGATCGTCAGCTCATCCACACCAGACATCCGCATGAACTGTGTGTTCAGCGTCTTTTGAACCGTCGCGTTGACACTTTTGTAGCCCACGCCTGTTTTGGGATCGACCACAGGCACCACATCCGTGATGCCGGCTTTGACAAAGTAATCTTCAACCACTGCTTTCGGTGCGAGGGTTTGATCAAGGTCAGCCGCCGCCAAAACCGCACGATCGACAGTGTTCTGTAGCCGCGTGCGTTCCATCTCAAAGCGCATCGTATCCACACCGATGCCAGCCACCATCAAGATGATGACCATGATGAACATGGAGAAAGCGATAAAGACGCCATCTTCTTCACGATGGAACCGCCCAAGCCTTGAGCGCCCACCGCAAAGAGCGGTCTGGCAGGCCATCTTAAGGCGATCGCTGGCGCATCTGGTCTTGGTCATCTCAACTCCCTCAGATTCGGGTGAATCCGACAATTTGGGCGGTAGTTCGTGAGAGAGTTTTCGCAAATCAGTATGGCCGAAGTAGGGCAATCGGAGAGGATATTAATCCGAAAATCCCCTGAATGCGGCGACAATTGGACCAAAAATCAGAGATAGCTTGCCGCAATGGAAACGGTGTGCCGCAAGTCTTAATCCAAAAAATGCATAAGATTCGATCTATGCTTGTGCTCACCTCAACGGGGGCTTGTGTCGCCAAATGCCGCCCACGTGAATGGCGACTTCTGCGTGAATGGCGCTTCGCGCTATTTCTGGCTTCTGGCGGAAAACGACCTATGATGTCGGGTCCAGCGCCTCCTTGGTGTGACTTGCACTTGAATATGGTGGCAATTCCGGTTGAGTCGTCCGGACAAGGAGTATGACCATGACCTTTTCCGCCTTCCGCATCCTCAAAGAGGGGCTCACCGGAAACACCGGATGGAAACCCCATTGGCGCGATCCGGCACCAAAACAGGACTATGATGCCATTATCATTGGCGGTGGCGGTCACGGGCTCTCGACGGCGTATTATCTGGCGAAAAACCATGGGCTGACCAATATCGCGGTGCTCGAGAAGGGCTATATCGGGTCCGGCAATATCGGGCGCAACACGACGATTGTGCGCGCGAACTATTTCTTGCCCGGCAATTCCGAATTCTACTCCCACTCGCTCAAACTCTGGGAAGGGCTGGAGAGCGAGTTGAATTACAACGTCATGCATTCGCAGCGCGGATTGATTAACCTTTTCCATTCCGACGGCCAGCGCGACGCTTTCGTGCGGCGGGGCAATTCGATGATCAACCAAGGCGACGATGCCATCTTGCTCGACCGGGACGGCGTGCGGCAGCATCTGCCCTATCTCGACTTCGACAACACGCGGTTCCCGATTTTCGGTGGTCTCTTGCACCCCCGTGGTGGCACGGCCCGCCATGATGCTGTGGCATGGGGCTATGCGCGCGGCGCGGATCAGCGCGGAGTCGATCTGATCCAGAATTGCGAAGTGACGGGCATCGACATCGTCGATGGCAAGGTAACAGGGGTGCAAACCACCCGAGGGGCGATCAAGGCCAAGAAAGTCGCCATCATCGTCGCGGGCCGCTCTGGTCAGGTCGCTGCCATGGCAGGCATGCGCTTGCCCATTGAAAGCCACGTGCTGCAAGCTTTCGTCACCGAGGGCCTCAAGCCCATAATCAACCATGTCGTCAGCTTCGGCATGGGCCATTTTTACATGAGCCAATCCGACAAGGGCGGTTTGGTGTTTGGTGGCGATATCGACTTTTACGCCTCCTATGCCTCTCGCGGCAATTTGCCGATGGTAGAGCATGTGATGGAAGCGGGCATGACCCTGATGCCGATGATCGGCAAAGCGCGGGTTCTGCGCTCTTGGGGGGGGATCATGGACATGACCCCCGATGGCTCGCCCATCATCGACAAGACTGGCATCGACGGGCTCTTCATTGACTGTGGCTGGAATTACGGAGGCTTCAAGGCCGTGCCCGCGTCTGGTTGGTGCATGGCGCATCTGATGGCCACAGGCCAATCGCATGACGTGGCCAAAGGTTTCCGACTGGATCGCTTTCTCACAGGCCGCGGCTTGATGGACGAAGAAGGCACCGGCAGCCAACACAACCTGCACTGATAACCGGACAGGGAGAAAACCCATGCGTATTACCTGCCCGATCTGTGGCACCCGCGACCGCCGCGAATTCTACTATCAAGGGGCCGCATTGGCGCTTGAGCGTCCCGCGCCCGACGCCAGCCCCGAGACTTGGAACGACTATATCCACCTGCGCGAAAACCCGGCTGGCCTGACCCGCGACCTCTGGCAACACGAGGGCGGATGCGGTGCTTGGGTTGTTGTAACGCGCAACACCGTCAGCCACGAAATCCTTGCCACGGCTTTGGCGTCAGAAGTGAAGAAGGGGGCGGCCAAATGAGGCTTCCAAACGGCGGACAAATAGACCGCAGCCGCAAACTGAGTTTCACATTCGACGGTCAACGGTTCGAAGGGCACCCCGGTGACACGCTGGCCTCTGCGCTGCTGGCGAATGATCAGATATTGATGGCGCGCTCGTTCAAATATCACCGCCCGCGCGGCGCTCTGACCGCCGGAAGCGAGGAGCCAAACGCGCTTGTCACTCTTGGGCGCGGTGCCCGCCAAGAGCCAAACGCCCGCGCCACCACTGTGGAGCTGGTCGAAGGCTTGGAGGCACGGGGCCAAAATGCCTGGCCTTCGGTCCGCTTTGACGTCTTGGGCATGAACGACCTCTTCGCGCCCTTCTTTGGTGCTGGCTTCTATTACAAGACCTTCATGTGGCCGCGCGCCTTCTGGGAAAAGCTCTACGAGCCCGCAATCCGCCGCGCCGCAGGCTTGGGCGCATTGTCGGGCGAGCACAACACCGACGCCTACGAAAAAGTGCAGGCCTTTTGTGATCTCTTGATCATTGGCGCTGGGCCGACGGGGCTGATGGCCGCCCTGACGGCGGCGCGCGCCGGTGCACAGGTGATCTTATGCGACGAAGATGTGAAAATGGGCGGGCGTCTGAACGCTGAAACATTTGAAATCGCAGGGATGTCGGGGAAAAAATGGGCCGCCTCCGTCGTGACCGAACTCGATAGCCTGCCCAATGTGCGGCTGATGACGCGGACGGCGGTGGTCGGCGCCTATGATAATGGCACCTTTGGTGCGCTCGAACGCCTGCCGCATGAGGCCATCGCGCGCGGCGCCCCCCGCGAAGCGTTTTGGCGCATCGTCGCCAAACGCGCCCTGTTATGTGCAGGCGCCATTGAGCGCCCCATCGCGTTTCGCAATAACGACCGCCCCGGCATCATGACCGCAGGCGCGGTGCGCGCCTATGTCAATCGCTGGGCTGTGGCGCCGGGGACGCAAGTGGCGGTTTTTGGCAATAACGACGACGCCCACCGCACCGCGGCCGACCTTCTTGCTGCGGGTGTGCATGTCTCCGCTCTGATTGATGCCCGGCCCGACGCCAAGACGACGCTGCCGATCCGCCTCTTCGCAGGCGCGCAGGTGATGGATGCCGCCGGGCGCAAACACCTTGAATCGATCACTATCCGCACCTCCAAAGGCGAAGAGCGCCTGCAAGCGGATTGCTTGGCAATGTCCGGGGGCTGGAACCCCACTGTTCACCTCACCTGCCATATGAATGGTCGCCCGACATGGCGCGATGACATCGCCTCTTTCGTGCCAACGCCCGGCTCTGTGCCGGGGATGGACACCGCAGGGGCATGCAACGGGGCGTTTTCCACCCATGCCGCTCTGGCCGAGGGACAGGCCAAAGCCCTGAGCGCGCTGGCAGAGCTTGGGCTTGCGGCGCAAGCGGAAACTCTGCCCGAAGCCGAAGACGCGCCCTACCGTGTCATGCCGCTCTGGGCCGTTTCAGGCAAAGGCCGTGCGTGGCTCGACTTCCAAAACGACGTAACGGTCAAAGATGTGCAAATGGCCGCCAAGGAGAATTATCGCTCCGTCGAACATATGAAGCGCTATACCACCCAAGGCATGGCGCCAGATCAGGGCAAGAACTCCAACGTCGCAGCGCTGGCCGTGCTGGCAGATGCCACTGGGCGCGGTATTCCGCAAACCGGCACCACCACTTTCCGCCCGCCCTTTGTGCCTGTCTCCATCGCAGCACTGGGAGCAGGGGGGCAGGGGCCGGGCTTCGCTCCCGAGCGCTTCACCACCTCGCATCGGGCCAGCCTTGCGCGTAACGCGCCGATGATCGCCGCAGGCCAATGGTGGCGGCCGTCTTATTTCCCGCTACAGGGCGAGACACACTGGCGTCAAAGCTGTGACCGTGAAGTGGGCTATGTCCGCAACGCCGTAGGCGTCTGCGACGTATCCACATTGGGCAAGATCGAATTGACCGGTCCAGACGTGCCCAAGCTGCTCGATTTCGTCTATACCAACACTTTCTCCACTTTGCCCGTGGGCCGCACCCGCTATGGCTTGATGCTGCGCGAAGATGGCCATGTGCTCGACGACGGCACCACAGCACGGCTCGAAGACGACCGCTGGGTGATGACCACGACCACGGCCGCGGCGGGCCAAGTGATGAAACATCTCGAATTCGTCACCCAAGCCCTGCATCCGGAATGGGACGTGTCCTTTATCTCCGTCACCGAGCACTGGGCGCAATTTTCTGTGGCGGGCCCCAAATCGCGCGACTTGCTTGACGAAATGATGGCCGAAGACCTGAGCGACTTCCCCTTCATGGGCTGTGCCCCTGTCACGCTGGCCGGGATCAAGGCGCGGCTTTTCCGCATTTCTTTTTCCGGCGAAATGGCCTTTGAGATTGCTGTGCCCTCGCGCTATGGTGCGGCGCTGTTTGATGCCCTCGTCGCCCGGGCTGAAACAATGCAGGGCGGGGCTTATGGCCTTGAGGCGCTCAATGTCTTGCGCGTCGAAAAAGGCTTCATCACCCATTCCGAAATTCATGGCCGCACCACTGCCTTTGACATCGGCATGGAGGGCATGGTCTCCAAAAAGAAGGACTGCATCGGCAAAACCGCTGCGGCCCGTCCGGGTCTTGTGGGGCCAGAGCGTGACCAACTCGTGGGCCTCAAGCCCGTCGGGGTCGTCAAGCAACTCACCGCAGGCGCGCATCTTTTTGAAAAAGAAGCAAAAGCCATTCGCGAAAATGATCAGGGCTATGTGACTTCGGTCGCCTTCTCGCCCACACTGGGCCATTTCCTTGGCCTTGGCTTCTTGCGGAATGGCCGGGCGCGGCATGGCGAAACGATCCGATTGGTCGATCACCTGCGCGGTATCGAAACCCTGTGCGAAGTCTGCGACCCAGTGTTCTTTGACAAAGAAGGAGGGCGCGCCCGTGTCTGATCTTTCCCTTGCCGCAACCTCCCCCTGCGCGGGGATGCTGCCTGCCCGCGCGGGTGCGCTGGCGCTTACCGAGGCTGAAGCCCGCCCAATCTGGGCCTTGGCCACGCCGCGCGATCCAAACTCGGCCCAAGCAGCCTTGAAATCGCTTGCCTTGCACTGGCCCGCTGCGAATGCGCGCCACGTTGCGGGGGCGGCTGAAATCGCGTTTTTCGATCGCCAGCACTGCATTCTTATCGGGGCAGAGCCATCAGCGGCGCTGCAAAAAGCGCTGCGCGTAACCGATCAGTCAGATGCCTGGGCTGTGGTGCTACTGAGCGGGGCAGGGGCCACCGAAGCCCTCACCCGCCTTTCCACCCTTGATCTGCACGCCATGCCAGACGGGGCTTGCGCGCGCAGTCCCCTTGGCCATATGGCTTGCCACTATACCCACCTAGGGGCGGATCACTGGCGCTTGATGGTCTTCCGGTCGATGGCGGCCACGATGGTCCGCGAAGTGAAAGAAGCCATGCACCACATCGACGCCAGCCACGGCTGATCTAT
>DOOI01000026.1:0-10525 GCA_003512825.1 Paracoccaceae bacterium
CGAAATCCAGCCCCCCATCTATGAGCCGACCAACACCTGCGGCCCCTCGGTCAGCGCGCCAATCGCGGCCATCGCATCCTGCGCCCAATCCCCGATAGAGCCGTCAAGGAAATCACCCGAGGATTGACCGTGCCCGGAATAATCAAAGCGCAAAAAGGCCCGGCCTTGGCGCATGGCCCAGTCATCAAGGGCCTGTGCCTTTGTGCCTGTCATATCCGAGCGAAAGCCGCCCAAAAACACCACACCCGGCCCGGTGCCCTTGCGGCGCTCATAGGCGATGCGCCGTCCGTTTGCCTCGAGAAATTCCATCACCTGCTCCGAAACGCCACGCCACCTGTGCCCGCGCCCCGCAAATCAGCGGGCACCGCCCAAGTCGCCTCATCCATGATCAAAGCCGCCAGCGCTCCGGCGCCCGCTTCCAAAATAGCTTCGCCCTTTTGTACAGTGGAGCGCGTCGGGTTCCCGGCCACCCCATTTGCAGTTATCGCCGCAAAAGGCCGCCACCGATACGAGGCCTTGCCCGCAGCCAAAAAGCGCCCCCCCTCCATACCCTGCGTCAAGGACGCCAGATCAGAACTGTCCACCAGCCCCGGCTCGCAGACCATCATCATCGACGTCTCTGCCTCACAGGCATGCATGACCCCCTTTTGATCCTCCAGATGCCGCGCCAGATCCTCGCCCGCCTCTGTCACATAAGTCGCCCCGACCAAGGTCGCGCCACAGCTTGCGGATAACTCATCACAGATCTGCTGCATGGCGATCATATTGCCACCATGGCTGTTGGAAATCAGGATATCGCGAAAGCCTTGCCGCACCAAAGCCGCCACCAAATCCCCAATCAGCGCACGGAATGTCGCATGGCTCACTGTCAGCGTGCCGCCAAAGGGCATGTGATGTTCCGAAAGTCCCGACCAGACCACAGGCGTCACCACCACAGGCCGGGTGCCGCTGGCCTTGCGCGCCGCGCGCACAGCCACCTCATGACCCAGCCGCGTGTCGGTCATTGTCGGCAAATGCGGCCCATGCTGTTCAATCGACGCAATCGGCAAAATCACCACCGCATTGGCCTCGGCCAAGGCACGCACCTCTTGCGCCTTCAGGCGCTGCCACTCCACTTCGGCCATCCAAGAACCTCCCCTGTTGCTTTGGCGTCATCGTGACCCCAGTTCTTGATGCACGCAAGCCGCTCGCGATTGACTTTATGCGCCCCACCGCGCAAACCGCGCGCATAACACATAACCCGCAATCGGGCGTTCCGTGGGCGCCAAACCGACGAGGAGAGCCGCTATGGCCCAGATTTCTCTCACTTTCCCTGATGGCTCGCAGCGCGAGTATCCCGCCGGGATCACCCCCGCCGAAGTCGCAGCCGCCATCGCACCCTCGCTGGCCAAGGCCGCAATTTCCGCCTCGGTGAACGGCGCGCATTGGGATCTCCAATGGCCGATCCCCCAAAGCGCCTCCCTCGCAATCCACACCATGAAGGACGAAGCCCCGGCGCTCGAACTGATCCGCCACGACCTCGCCCATATCATGGCGCGCGCCGTCCAAGAAATCTGGCCCGACGTCAAAGTTACCATTGGTCCGGTGCGGGACTACGGATGGTTCTATGACTTCGACCGCGCAGCCCCCTTCATGCCCGAAGATCTGGGTCAGATCGAAACCAAGATGAAACAGATCATCGCCGCCCGCGACCCGGTGAAAACCGAAGTCTGGGACCGCGCGCGCGCCATCGCCCATTATGAAGCCGCAGGCGAGCCCTATAAGATAGAGTTGATCAACCGCATCCCCGAAGGCGAAGACCTGCGGATGTATTGGCATGGCGATTGGCAAGACCTGTGCCGTGGCCCCCACCTGCAACACACAGGCCAAGTCCCCGCCGATGGCTTCAAACTGATGAACGTCGCCGGGGCCTATTGGCTCGGCGACAGCTCTCGCCCAATGCTCCAGCGCATCTATGGCGTGGCCTTCAAAAACCGCGACGACCTCAAAGCCCATCTCACCATGCTCGAAGAGGCTGGCAAACGCGACCACCGCAAACTCGGCCGCGAGATGAACCTCTTCCACATGCAAGAAGAGGCCCCCGGCCAAGTCTTCTGGCACCCCAATGGCTGGACCATCTACACCGAACTGCAAGATTACATGCGTCGCCAGCAAAAACGTGGCGGCTATGTCGAGGTGAATACGCCCCAAGTGGTCAATCGCCACCTCTGGGAAAAATCCGGCCACTGGGCCAACTACCAAGAAAACATGTTCATCGTCGAAGTCGAGGAAGAGCACGCCAAACAGAAAACCGTCAACGCCCTCAAACCGATGAACTGCCCCTGCCACGTTCAGATTTTCAACGTTGGCCTGAAATCCTACCGCGAATTGCCGCTGCGGATGGCCGAATTCGGCTCGTGCAACCGTTATGAACCTTCGGGCGCTCTGCATGGCATCATGCGGGTGCGCGGCTTCACACAAGACGACGCGCATATTTTCTGCCGCGAAGATCAGATCGAAAGCGAGAGCAAGAAATTCATCGAATTTCTGTCCAACGTCTACCGCGACCTCGGCTTTAACGCGTTCAAGATCAAATTCTCCACCCGGCCGGAAAAGCGCGCGGGCGATGACGCGACATGGGACAAATCCGAAGGCGCGCTGGCAAATGCCACCTCCGCCGCCGGGTATGACTTCACGATCAACCCCGGCGAAGGTGCGTTCTATGGCCCGAAACTGGAATTCGTGCTCACAGACGCCATTGGCCGCGACTGGCAATGTGGCACCCTGCAAGTGGACTTCGTGCTCCCCGAGCGCCTCGATGCGGTCTATATCGGCGAAGATGGGGCCAAACATCGCCCCGTAATGCTGCACCGCGCCACGTTGGGCAGCTTTGAACGCTTCATTGGCATCTTGATCGAAAGCCACGCGGGCAAACTGCCCTTCTGGCTTGCACCGCGCCAAGTGGTCGTCGCCTCCATTGTCTCAGACGCAGATGACTATTGCGAAGAAGTCGCCGCACTGCTGCTCGACGCAGGCGTCCGCGCCGAAGTCGATCTCCGCAACGAAAAGATCAACTACAAGGTCCGCGAACACTCCGTCGGCAAGGTTCCAGTGATTTTGGCGATCGGCGCACGCGAAGTGGCCGAGCGCACCGTGACCCTGCGCCGCTTGGGCGAGACTCAAACCCGCACCGTCGCACTCGACGAAATCGTGAGCGCGCTCGCAGTCGAAGCCACACCGCCCGACCTTTTGTAACAATTCAAACCACAACCGCCGGGTTCTCCCCGGCGGTTGTAACGTTCTCCTCCTAAAAAATCCGTCGTTTCTGCGCTGCCGCAACACATCGTTGTGAAAGTCAATGACGCCCGCGTGTAGCACGACCTCGTGAGTAGCCCGCCACATTGCCCTCCCGCTATCCCTTTGGCTATCCCCGGCACAGTGCCGAGGAAGGATGCCACGACAATCACTCACCAAAGGGAGTTCCAACAATGACCATCAATCTCAAGACCGTCAGCCTCGCAGGCGCCATGGCCGCAGCCCTCGCCGCCCACGCCACCACTGTTTCGGCCGCAGAAAAAGAGAAATGCTTCGGCGTCGCACTGGCTGGTCAGAATGATTGCGCCGCTGGCGCTGGCACCACCTGCGCCGGCACCTCCAAAGTCGACTTCCAAGGCAATGCCTGGAAGCTTGTTGACGCAGGCACTTGCGTCGCAATGGAAGCCCCTGCCATGGCCGATGGCTCCAAGCGTATGGGCTCTCTCGAAGCCCTCGATCGCGATCTGCCCAAGAGCTAAGGCATCAACACGGCGGCGGGTCATCCGACCCGCCCCGTCCTTCTTCGGAGTGACCCGATGCGCGACACCCACCACCCCCACACCGCCCTGCCCCTAGCGCCGGGCGTTGGCTACAAGCCGCAGCATTACACGGCCCTGATGCATGATCCGGGCACAGTGCGATGGCTCGAAATCCATGCCGAGAACTACATGGGGGGCGGCGGTCGCCCATTGGCGCAACTGCGCGCATTGTCCGAACGCTTTGCGCTCTCCGTCCATGGTGTTGGCCTTTCCATTGGTGGCGAATCCCCCCTCGACACCGCGCATCTGGCCCGCCTCGCTTACCTGACAAGCTGGCTCAACCCCGCCAGCTTCTCCGAACATCTCGCATGGTCCACCCATGATGGCGCGTTCTTCAATGATCTGCTGCCGCTTCCCTATACAGCCACGACTCTGGCCCGCGTCTGTCGCCACATCGACCAAGTGCAAACCGCGCTTGGCCGTCAAATGCTGTTGGAAAATCCCTCCTCCTATCTCGCCTTCGTCGAAAGCGATTGGTCTGAGCCGGAATTCCTGTGCGAAATCACCCGCCGCACGGGCTGTGGTCTGTTGCTCGACGTAAACAATGTCTTTGTGTCCGCAACCAATCTTGGCTTCTCCCCCGAAGCCTATATCGCGGCCTTTCCGCTCGATGCTGTCGGCGAGGTTCATCTTGGCGGTCACGCCCCCGACGTTGACGATCACGGCGCGCCGCTGTTGATCGACGCCCATGGTTGCCCCGTCGCCGATCCGGTCTGGACGCTGCTGGCCACCACTCTCGCACAAATGGGCCCGCGCCCGGTGCTGATCGAATGGGATAATGACGTGCCCGATTGGCCCTTGCTCGCAGCCTAAGCAGAGCGGGCCGCCGAGGCTCTCAAAACCGTCCAAACGGTCGAGATTACGTCATGACGCAAACCATACGCAAAACAGACGCAAATCATACGTTGGATTTAGCCGCTGAAATCAGCCAATCCACCTTTCTGGCGGCCCTGCTGCAGCCGGATCTCGCCCCTCCAGAGGGGCTCATCGATGGTCAAAATCGCCCCGCCGGACGGCGCTTTTCGGTCTATCGCAACAATGTCATCGCCTCGCTCATCGACGCAATGGAAGTCGGTTTTCCAAGTGTTTTCAAATTACTAGGAGCTGAAAATTTCCGCCCCCTCGCCCGGCTCTTCGTGGCAGAACACCCGCCGCATTCCCCTCTCTTGATGCACTACGGCACCGCGTTCCCCAGCTTTCTCGCCAAGATTGACGCCCTGTCTCGCTTTCCCTACCTCCCCGACATGGCCCATCTCGACCTCGCGATCCGCCAAAGCTACCACAGCCCAGACGCCCCCCCATTCGACCCACAAGATTTAGAAGGCAATCCACTGGAATCACTGCGCTTTTCCTTTGCACCAGCGACGAAAATTCTCGCTTCACCACAGCCCATTTTCAGCATTTTTCAGCACCTTTTCAACGCCGCGCCCCGCCCAAATCCCGGGCCAGAGGCCCTGCTCATCACACGCGCCGAGTTTGACCCGATCCCCCATAGCCTGCCCCCGGGCGGGCATAGCTTCATCTCGGGCATCATGCAGGGTCATACCCTTGGAATTGCTTATGAAAATACGCTCACAACCACTCCGGACTTCGACCCTACCCCACTCCTTTCCCTCCTGATGACCAGTGGCGCATTATGCGCCGAGGAAGGCCTGCCATGATCCGCCTGCTGACTGCCCCGCTCAATTTTCTGTCGCAACTTCAGAGACTTGATCCTTTACTGCCCCTTTTCGCCCGCGCCACTTTCGCCGCCACGCTCTTGGTCTACTTCTGGTCCTCTGCCCTCACCAAAATCGGCCCCAATCCATGGACCCCGTCCTCTGGGGCTTTCGCGCAAATCTTTCCCCGCGCCCTCGAGGCGGTCAGCTATGATGCCTCGCGCCTCAGCCCGATCCATCATTTTATCGTTCTTTCAGGCACTTATGCGGAATTCATTCTTCCGGCGCTGCTGGTTCTCGGCCTGCTTACCCGATTGATGGCATTGGGCATGATGGGCTTCATCACCCTTCAGTCGCTCACAGATCTCTTTGGCCACGGCGGCATCGCTCATGCTGAAACGCTGGGCCGCTGGTTTGACCGCTTCCCTGACGGCGCGATCCTCGATCAACGGGCCTTTTGGATGCTGACCCTGAGCATCTTGCTCGTCAAAGGCGCAGGCCCCGTCTCGCTCGACGCGTGGTGGCTCAATCGTCGTCAATAACCACAGGCGTGCGCGCCCCCAAAACCGCGATCACCGCCCCCGCCGAAACAAAAACCACAGGCGCCATCGAAAAAGCCGTATAGCCATAGGTGGCAAACATCAGCCCCGATGCAATCGCCATCAAAGCCGCGCCCCAACCAGCATAGCGCAAAGAAAGCACGCCCCCGGAGATTGCCAACGCCGGCGCCAAATACACGGATTTAAACGATAAAAGATACGGCACCGCCGAGAAACCTGCGGCGTCAGGATCCGCATCGTGCCCCGTCAATTCGGCCAATCCCGCCAAGAAAAAGCCAACCATCAACCCGGCAAGCCCCCCAACAACACCCAATAAAAACGCCGACTTACGCATAATCACATCCAAAGGCCTACCACACCCTAGGCCAGATCCCCCAAGAGGAAAAGGCACCCTAGCCTTACCGCTCCACCAATGCCGCCTGCACTGCAGGCGTCCACCCCAGATAAAGCGTGCCGTCTTCTGTCTCTATCAACGGCCGTTTCATCAATGCCGGATGTGCCCGCAACAAGGCCGCAGGCGCCATAGCGCGCTCTACTTCACTCAATCCACGCCATGTCGTCGACCGCTGATTGACCAGATCGCCCGAAAATTGCGCCAATGCCCGTTCTAGCAGCACCTCCGCCAGCGGCGTTTCGCGCAGGTCTACCAACTGCGCTCCCGGCAATAGTTTCAACGCCTTACGGCATGTGTCGCAGGCCTTCAGCCCATAAATCCGCATCTCATCGCCTCCCGTTTTCCGCTCATTGCCGGATTCTTCTCGCCTTGTCGCTTGATTTTTGCAAAAGCCGTGCAATCCTCTACTGCGTAACTTGGTCTTTTCGCCTCTGCTTCCCACAAAGACGCCGGGCCATGACCCGGTGACATGGGCCCCGACAATCCGGGGAGTTTGGAAAAGACGTAAGAGGAGACGCGGGTCATGCCCACCGGCACCGTGAAATGGTTTAACACCACCAAAGGTTTTGGCTTTATCGCGCCTGATGGCGGCGGCAAGGATGTTTTCGTCCATATTTCCGCCGTCGAACGCTCTGGCCTCACAGGCCTTGCGGACAACCAAAAAGTCAGCTTCGAGCTGCGCGATGGCCGAGATGGCCGCCAAATGGCCGCGGAACTCAAACCAATCTAACAAAAGGGCCGGGCGCAGTCTTTGCTCCCGGCCTCTCGTTCTCTTTCGACGCTGCTCTTCCGCAGGGCGCGCGCCTTTGCCGCTTGGCGAGTTTATTCGTAGTAGCAGCCCTTTTCACCCACAGGGCACACCATCCGGCGTGCGGACTTTTTGTAATGCACCTTCTTTACGCGGGTCACATGCGGATGCGCGAGCGCTTGCTGATAGCTGATCGACTGATTTGGCGTGCCGCAGCAAATCACCCCATCAATCGAAATCGGCTGAAGCCCAGACGGGCAGTAATTTGCCGAAGCGTGGTAGGGATAGATCTTTGCATCCATCGCGCTTGCCGGAAGCGCGGCCAGAACAGCCAGACCAATGCCAGACATAATGGCAGCTCTGATACCCATGAATAAATCCCCCAAATCGTTTGTGATTGTTACTAATCCTACGCCTAGATTAGCCGACAGGATGGGGGGGGGCGTCCAGCCCCAATTTATCTCATCGCGCGAGTTTTCATGCCTGTTTTGTAAACAATCGCAGCAAAACCACCCCCGACCACGCCGAAAAGCCAGTCAATAGCGTGCCCCAGCTCAAATCCAGCACAACCATTTTCCACGACCAGGCCTTCAATGTGGCCATATTTGTGAACTCATACGTCCCATAGGCCATAGCTCCGATCACCGCGCCACCAATCAGCGCCGCCATTGGCGTGCCCGCCACGAACGCAGGCCACGACACCAGCCACAAAAGACCTGCAATATAAGCCAGATAGAACAACCCCGCCGCCGTCAAAAGCGGGTTTGGCCGCATGGCATCGCCCAAATGCGCCTCAAAAAGCGGCGCCATCACGCGCGACAACATCACAGCATCAAGTGCCAAAAACACCGTCACCGTGATCGCATAAAGCGCTAAAATCTGCATTCCGGCATCCCTTCTCTTTGAAAAGGATACGCGCGCGGCAACGCGTCAGATCACTCCGCACACCTCAGGCCTCGTCAAGCATCGCACGAAACTCGCGCCATTCCCCCTTCGACATGCCACAATTCTCCTCGGTCACCGTTTCTCCTGCGATCATTCGCCGGATACACGCCAACCCGGACCGCGACAGCGCCGCTCCCCCCAGCCGATAATCTTCAAACGCCGCCCATGTCTGCGGCACCCAATCAGCAACGATCTTGCACATCGCTTCGGCATAGACCCGGATTTCATACTGAGCATGGGCATCCGCCCGCAAACGCAGGAAATGCAGCAGGTTATGCAGGTCGGTCTTCCAATACCACTGGGTGTAAATATTGGCGGGCAAGTTCATCCGCGCCAATTCACGTGCCAAACCCTGCTGACCATCTTGGCTGATCATCGCTTCGTAATGGTCATAGGCGCGGGTGCAATCCTCGCGCAGCCAGCGCAGCACACGCTCTGCCTCTTCCCCCGAAAGCGCCTCACCCCGGCCTTGATTATTCACCACGGATTGCGCGGCCAATGCATCTGGTTGCGGAATATAAAACTCCCGGTCCATGATCGAATAGCGCGCCGAATATTCATTCACATTGGCGGTCCGGTGCCTGATCCACTGACGCGCCACAAAGACTGGCAATTTCACATGCAGCTTGATTTCGCACATCTCAAACGGTGTCGAATGCCAATGACGCATCAGGTAGCGAATAAGTCCGGCATCGTTTTGAACGCTCTTTGTGCCTTTGCCATAAGATACCCGCGCGGCCTGACAAATCGCTGCGTCATCGCCCATATAGTCGACAACCCGCACAAACCCGTGATCCAAAACCGGATGTGCGGTGTAAAGATGCTTCTCCATCCCCTCTGAAACAGCCCGCAACGTCGCCCGCGTATGCGCGCGCTCGGCTTCGATTTCGGCGATCTGTTCTGATGAGAGCGGCATGGATACCTCCATTTAGAGCGAGTCGGACTTCGGCCCCCATATTGCCCACTCAGCCGCTCAATGCCACCGCCTTTGCCACGGCACGCCCTAGCCGCCCGTGTAAGCCAAGCCGCAGGTTGCATTCAAAACGGGTTGATTGAGTCTATATCGTTGACAATCGCCCCCAGCACCCGGATTCTGCGCGCAATGCAACCACCCCCGAATGAGGGCAAAGATTTGTTTTTTCGTGTTTTTTCGCTTCTAGCCACAACAGCCCTTCTTTCAGCCTGTGGCGGATCGAACCCATTTATCGACAATAACACGGATGAAACGCCCGCTGAGGTCGAAACCGACGATCCCAGCACGTCCAATTCTTTATTCCTCTTTGATCAGGCAAACGGCCTGACTTTGAATGACGTTGTGTTTGACCCGGCCAATGGTGGTGAGCTGATAATCAACAACCTGCCCTTCGATGGTCCCACGGGTCGCTACACCAAATTGCGCGACCAAGGCGATGCTGCCGTGTTTCGCAATGTGCAAACCGCTACAACGGGCGTCCTTGATTATTATGCCGTCTATGTCCATCGCAACGACGTTCAGGCCTTCGCAGCAATTGGCGAAGATTGGGCTGATTTCGGGTATGGCGGCGCGAATTTGAAACGGACGGGCTTTAACCTGCCTCAGGGCGTTGGCGAATATATCTACACAGGCAAATACGCGGGTCTGCGTAAACTCCAAGACAGCACAGCCGCCCACCGCTTGGAAATCGTCACAGGAGACGCCGAAATCTTGCTCGACGTCCTCGATTTTGACCCCCAAGGCAACATTCTTGGCGCGATCACTGGCTCTGTAACTGATCGCAAACGCACCACAATCGGCAACACGGCTCTTATCGATCTACCGCGCCTCAATCTCAAACTCGTTTCCTTCGATGGCCCAACCGCCACGTTCAAAGACGGCATTGCCGGAACCGTGGGCCTTAACGGGTCCGACCGCGATACGGGCACGTTCCAAGGTTTCTTTGGCGGGGCTGATGGCTCTGAAATTGCGGCCAGCATCATGGTCGAAGGCATTTCCGAAGAACAACGCGTCAGTTTCGAAGTGATTGACTGGACCATAACCGAAAACGTCACCTCAATCGTCAACAACATTCCCGTCGTGACCGCGGTTACGCGGACGGGCTCCGTGCGTGGCCTTAACGACACCAATCGCGAGGCCGTGGAAACCAGCGTCCAATCCGGCCTTGCAGTAGGCTTCCTCAGTGCACCGACCACGGATATTCCGGTTGGGGCCACCACCACCATTACCACAGAAACCGAAATAATTACAGGCGAGGGCAGAGCCCGCGAAATCGGCGTGCTTGTCACCGAGCAGCAATGATCCACACCACTCTCGCCCCCTCCCTGCGCCGCACCGCCGCATTTGGGCGGGGCCTGCTCGGCGCGACAATCGCCTTATGGCTCGCACTCGTCCCGCCGCTTAGGGCCGAGCC
>DOOI01000026.1:10808-14825 GCA_003512825.1 Paracoccaceae bacterium
CCGCTTAGGGCCGAGCCGCAGCGCCTCACTCTGACACAGGCGCGCGATTACGCCGCGCAACTCTTGGCCGCCGATGAAACCCGCGCCGCGCATGCGGTGATCAAGGGACTCTTGACCGCCAATCCCCGCGATCCCACAGCACTGCTCCTGCTGGTACAAGCCGAGCGCCGCTTGGGAAATCTTGCTGCTGCCGAAACCGCAGCGCGCCAAGCCCATCGCGAGGCGCGCAGCCCAACCGAAGCATTCGCCGCCGCCTTTTCGCTGTCGCAAATCCTTGCCCAGCAAAAGAAATTTACCCAATCGCAATTTTGGCTCCGTCGCGCGCGTCAAGACAGCGACCGCCCCGATTACGACGCCTTGGCCGAAGATCGACACCGCAAAATCACTCAACTCAATCCGTGGCGCAGCGAATTTCGCTTCTGGCTTTCACCCTCCGACAATATCAACGGCGGCCCCACCACCAATACTTTCGCCATCGGCACCTTGGTCTTTATCAATCCCGCAGCCGTGCCCGCTTCCGGTGTCGAATACGGCCTGCGCTTCGCCACCAGCCGCCGCCTTGGCCCCCTCACCCCCGAGCGCGGGGAAACGCGCCTCGGTCTGCGCCTTTTGGGCACCCGCTACAGTCTGACCGACGCCACCAAGGCCGCCCTTCCCGGCCTCAGCGCCGCCTCACTTTCCTATTCCTTACTGGAAGCCGAGATCGATCATAGCTGGACCAGCGCCTCTGGTGCCCGCAGCTATGGCGCCCTCACGCTCGGGCGCGACGAAAGTGGCGGCGCGCCGCTGTCCAATATCGCCCGGATCACGCTCCGCCACGACCTCCCCGCAGGCCCTCAGCGCGCCTATAGCCTTACCGCCGATCTCGAACGTCGCAGCCGCCTTGATCAATCGTTGCGCTCTTCCACCACCCTAGGTTTGGGCGGTGAATTGCGCCAGCGCCTCGCCAACGGCACGCTCCTGCGCCTTTCGGCGCGCCTGTCCGACACCAACTCCGCCTCTAATGAAATTGCACAGCAAGCCGCCGAAGTCGGTGTTTCACTCTCCGGCCTACCGTCGTTTTTTGGCACCGACCCCAGCCTTTCTCTTGCTTATCAACTGCGTGACTACGACATCGCACGCTACGGCCCCGATCCGCGCCGTGATCGTCAGCTACGCCTTTCCGTCGATTTTGCCCTGCCAAAGTTCGATTACATGGGCTTTTCCCCAACCCTTGGTCTCACCTTCAAGCAGACGAAATCCAATGTGCCGCTGTTCACCACCCAAGAAACCGGAATTTCACTCGGGTTTCGCTCAAACTTTTAGACGTGACGCGGCGCGCGTGGCGACTATGGTATGGGCCTGAAACATCCATCGAGGGGCGACATGCAAATCAAGTATCTTCACACCATGGTCCGCGTCAAAGACCTGGAAAAATCCGTGGCCTTCTTCGAGCTTCTGGGCCTCAAGAAAACCCGCCATTACGACAGTGAAGAGGGCCGCTTTTCCTTGATCTTCATGGCCCCTCCCGGCCAAGAAGACTGCCCCGTCGAGCTGACCTATAATTGGGACGGCGACGACGGTTTGCCCTCTGACAGTCGCCACTTCGGGCATCTCGCCTATGCTGTCGAAAACATCTACGACATGTGCGAGCACCTGCGCGCCAATGGCATCACAATCAATCGCCCCCCCCGCGACGGTCGCATGGCTTTTGTGCGGTCCCCCGACAATATCTCGGTCGAGCTTTTGCAAATGGGTGAGTCCTTGCCCAAGCAAGAGCCTTGGAGCTCCCTGCCCAATATCGGACATTGGTAAACCCGGCGCTTAACAAGCGACGTGAATGCAGCCCGATCTCCCCGCCGCGCGTTTTATCAAGAGGCGCGGCGGGACGGGTTTCATACATCCCGATCATCACGCATTCCCAACATCATGCATCCCTCACACCGCGCGCTCTAAACGCCGCGCATTCCCAACATCATGCATCCCTAACGCCGCGCGCTCCTAACACCGCGTGCGCCTAACTCCGCGCATCGCCAACTCCGCGCGCCCATGCTGCGATGTCCGCGCGTCAGTATATGTAGCGGATCTGATCGGTCCAAAACCGCTCCAACCGCCGCAATGCCATTGTGACATCCTCAATTCCTGAAGCCCCCAGAATACCGCGTTGATCCATGCCTTCGGCTTGGCGGGCAAACAGCGCTGCGATCAACTCGCGAATATGGCGCCCCTTCGCCGTCAGGCGCACCCGCACCGAACGGCGATCAATCTCACATCGCTGATGATGCATATACCCTGCCTTAACCAGCTTCTTGAGATTGTAGCTCACGTTGGAGCCTTGGTAATAGCCGCGCGACTTCAACTCGCCCGCCGAGACTTCGTTCTCTCCGATGTTGAACAACAACAGCGCTTGAACCGAATTGATTTCAAACACACCCACGCGCTCAAACTCATCCTTGATCACATCCAGTAACAATCGATGCAGTCGCTCAACGAGGCTCAACGCCTCCAAATATCCCGTCAGCAAGGCCGACGACCCGCTTTTGTCGGCCACCGGGGCCGAAAGGGGTGCATGAATGCTCATTATCTACTCCGTGCTTTCCTGCCTTCTCACAGGACCATGACGGAGAATCCCAAACATCCAGTTAAGCAAAACTCTGTCGCTTAAAATGCTATGCAATTGCCATTTGGCGTAACTACCGCCTCAAGCGGCAATCAACGCCTTGATATCGCGAACTAATTCCGCATGGGCGGCGGGGGCCTCGACTTGCCCACTCACCCATTGATAGAGGTCTTGGTCATTTTCCTCCAACAAAGCCTCATAACGATCCAGTTCCGTGCATGTCATGGCCTCCAGTCGCGCAGCCGCGAAGCGGGACAGGATCAAGTCCATTTCCTTGATCCCACGCCGCATCGACCGCATGACCAGCCGCTTGAGCCGGATGTCTCGCGTTTCATTCATCTCTGCGCTCCTCGGCCATCGTTGCTTGCAGCGCTTTTTCCACTTGCGCGATGCGAATGGCAAGCGCCTCTGCGTCGCTCTTCATCGCGCGCAAATCCGCCAATACCTTGGCCATACCCGGCGCGGGCGCCGTTTGCCCGGGCGGTGTCACCCCTGCGCCCTCGCCCGTCAGCAGCCAGCCTACAGAAACGCCCAACATGCCCGCCATCGTGGTCAACCGATTGGCCCGAGGATCGGCGCGATCCTCTTCCCAGTCTTCAAGCGTCGAGGTCTTCACGCCCAGCCGCTTGGCCAATTGTTTTGCTGTCATTCCGGCCTCTTCGCGAGCCGCCGCGATGCGATCCCCAAGCGTCGCCACATCTGCTGCATAGTAGCCGCCCTCTTGGGCATAGCTCTGTGTTTCTGCGCTCTGGGTCATTCATCAGTCCTTCCATGGTCACGTGCCAAGTCTACTTGATCGTGCGTCAGCGCCACCCTATGAGGAACTGTCCATAAAGACAAATTGGAGCTCCCCATGTCTATCCTCGCCTCGGCCCTCAAGCGCGTAAAACCTTCGCCCACTATTGCCGTTTCCAGCCTTGCGATGGAACTCAAAGCGCAAGGGCGCGACATTATCTCTTTGGGCGCAGGCGAGCCAGATTTCCCGACCCCAGCCAATATCGCCGCCGCAGGCATTCGCGCGATCGAAGAGGGCAAGACCCGCTACACCGCAGTTGATGGTATCCCCGAGTTGAAAAAAGCGATCTGTGCCAAATTCAAGCGGGAGAACGGGCTCGAATATACGCCAGCTCAAATCACTGTCGGCACCGGCGGCAAGCAAGTGCTCTACAATGCCTTCATGGCCACGCTGAACCCCGGCGATGAAGTGATTATTCCCGCCCCTTACTGGGTCAGCTACCCTGATATGGTGCTTCTTGCTTCCGGCACACCTGTCATCGTCCCCGCATCACTGGAGACGAATTTCAAGATCACCCCAGCCCAACTCGAAGCGTCAATCACCCCCCAAACCAAATGGTTCCTCTTCAATTCTCCCTCCAACCCCACGGGCGCTGGCTATTCACGCTCCGAGTTGAAGGCCA
>DOOI01000111.1 GCA_003512825.1 Paracoccaceae bacterium
CCCATGGCGAATTCGTCCATGTTCAGCTTGCCCAGCATCACTGCACCCGCGTCAAACATCTGCGCGGTCACCGTTGATTCGTATTCCGGCTTGAAGCCTTCCAAGATGCGCGACGCCGCTTGGCTTGCCACACCCTTGGTGCAAAACAAATCCTTGATACCGACAGGCAGACCACACATCGCAGGCGCGTCTCCGGCGGCGATCCGCGCATCTGCTGCTGCCGCTTGGGCATGGGCTATCTCAGGCGTATGATGAACAAACGCATTCAGCGCCCCCGCCCCGTCGATGGCCGAAAGGCACGCCTGCGTCAGCTCGACCGAGGTGAATGCCTTGGCGCGCAATCCATCGCGTGCCTCTGCCAATGTCAGCGTGTTGAGTTCTTTCGTCACTGGTCCGCTCCTCACTCAACCACTTTCGGCACGGCAAAAAAGCCTTCCCGTGCATCGGGGGCATTCTTCAATACCGCCTCTTGCTGATCACCATCAGTCACCACATCCACCCGGCGCTTCAGGCGCATGGGCGTCACAGAGGTCATCGGCTCGATCCCCTCCACATCCACCTCATTGAGTTGCTCCATAAAGCTCACAATCCCCGAAAGCTGCTCGGCGAGCTTGGGCAAGTGATCTTCTGCCACCCGGATACGGGCGAGATGCGCGACCTTGCGCGCGGTATCTTTATCGATGCTGGACATGGGGGCCTCCATCTGTCTTGCCCCGTTTAGCCGCGAGGGCCAAAGGGTGCAAGCGGGCGCAGGGCTTTCGCGCCGCTTCCGCCTTGCCTTACCCTCGCCTGCGGTTACTCTTTCTCCAACTCAGGGAGGACTAACCATGCAAATCACTTGGCTCGGCCACGCCAGTTTTCGAATTGAAATCAGTGGCAAGACATTGCTCATCGATCCGTGGCTCTCGGGCAATCCCATGCTCACCGAGGCCCAACATGGCCCAGCCACCGAAGGTGCCACACATATTTTGCTGACACATGGCCATTTCGACCATGTGATCGACACGCTGCCCTTGGCCAAACGCTTGGGAATCCCCGTTGTCGGCCAATATGACCTGATGGGGCATTGGGCAGATAAAGAAGGCATCCAAACCATAGGCTTCAACAAGGGCGGCACCGTCGATCTGGGTGGCGTCAAGGTAACGATGGTGCATGCCGTGCACTCCTCAACCTTCGCCTCCCCCGATGGCCCACGCATCGCCGGCACGGAATGCGGTTTCATGATCGAGGGCGAGGGTCACACGATCTATGTGTCAGGCGATACCGACGTGATGGCCGATATGAAAATCTTCAACGACCTGCATGCGCCCGACATCGGCATTCTCGCCTGTGGTGGCCATTTCACCATGGATATGAAGCGCGCAGCCTATGCCGCCTCCACCTTCTTCGACTTCAAGACAGTCATCCCCTGCCACTACCGGACCTTCCCGATCCTTGAACAATCGGCCGCGGTGCTGGTGGCCGCCCTGCCCAAGGCGCATGTGATCGAACCAGAGGTTCTGACGCCCATCACGTTCTAATCCCGATCCAAGCATATCTCAAAGCGGCGCGGCCCCGGCCCGCCGCTTTTTCTCTAGCGCCGCGCAGCAAAGAAGTCGCGCAACAGCACCTCCGCCTCAGACGCGGCAATCCCGTCCAAAACTTCGGGCACGTGGTGGCATTGCGGATGGGCAAAAACCCGCGCCCCCTGCGCCACACCGCCCGACTTGGGGTCCGCCGCACCATAAACCAGCCGGGCCACCCGCGCTGCGGAAATCGCAGCGGCACACATCGGACAAGGCTCCAACGTCACGTAAATCACATGGCCCGGCACCCGTTCCGACCCCAAGGCGCGACAGGCCTCGCGCAGCACCAAAACCTCAGCATGCCCTGTCGGATCGCTCAATTCCCGCGTCCGGTTTCCCGCCCGTGCAACCACGTTTCCGGCAGGCGACACCAAGACCGCGCCGACAGGCACTTCGCCCCGCGCCCCGGCTGCCCGCGCTTCTTCTAGCGCCTGATCCATGTAGCTTGTGAATTCCATTCCTTTACCCACCCTAAAAGAGCCGCTTCCGCAAGTCCTTCGCCCGTGCTATCGCCGCGCGCATGAACACAAAGCACACAGAGGGCGAGCGTATCGCCAAGGTTATCGCCCGCGCAGGCGTTGCGTCGCGCCGCGATGCGGAGAAACTCGTCGAAGAGGGAGCCGTCACCGTCAACGGCAAGCCCGTCACTTCGCCCGCCACAAACGTCGGCCCCAAAGACCGCGTCGCGGTCAATGGCCGTGTCCTCGATCCGCCCGAACCCACCCGCCTCTGGCTCTATCACAAGCCCACGGGCCTTGTGACCACCGCCAAGGACGAAGAAGGCCGCGCGACGATCTTCGACAAACTCCCCGCAGATATGCCCCGCGTGATGTCCATCGGCAGGCTCGACATCAACTCCGAGGGCCTTTTGCTGCTGACCAATGACGGCGACCTAAAGCGCCGCCTCGAGCTGCCCTCCACTGGCTGGCTCCGCAAATACCGCGTCCGCATCAATGGCCGCCCCACGGACGAAACCTTCGCCCCCCTTCGCGAAGGCATCACAACCGATGGCGAAACCTTCCAGCCGATGTCTGTCTCGCTCGATCGCCAACAAGGCGCCAACGCATGGCTCACCATTGGCCTGCGAGAAGGCAAGAACCGCGAGATCCGCCGCGCGATGGAGGCGATCGGCCTGCAAGTGAACCGCCTGATCCGCGTCTCATATGGCCCCTTCCAGATCGGCACATTGGCCGAAGGCGAAGTCGAAGAAATCCGCCGCCGCGTCCTGCGCGACCAAGTCGGCGTGATCTTTGACAACCGCGACGAAGACGAAAGCGCGCGCCCGAAAGTCGCCCGCTCCCGGCGCCCCGCAGCCCAAACCGAGGGCGAGTTTGAAGTGCCCGGCGGTGACGGCTTCGTGCCCGCCCCCAAACCGCGCGGCCGCAACACCGACCCAACCGACACCTCCCGCCGCTTCAAGCCACCAAAACCCGGCGCAGCCAAACCCAGCACCGAAGACAAACCGCGCAAACCACGCGGCGTCGTCCGACGCGGCGAAGAAGAACTCACCTCGGCCCCCCGCAAATTCACCGCCAAATCTGGCCCCCGCGGCACAGGCGAGCGCTCCTATGGCGACAAGCCCCGCACCTATGGCGACAAACCAGCGCGCCCCGCAGGCGAACGCTCCTATGGCGACAAGCCACGCACCTACGGTGACAAACCCGCG
>DOOI01000024.1:0-22153 GCA_003512825.1 Paracoccaceae bacterium
CGCGCCGGTTCTGCACATCTTGCCAGTCCGCGAACATCGGCTTCGTCCCTGTGTCCGGGCGCGGCACGGTCTATACATTCACCATCTGCCGCATCCCCGGGCATCCGTCGATGCAGGATCGGGTTCCTTATGCCATCGCCATGATTGACCTGGAAGAAGGCCCGCGCCTTATGGCGGGGATCGAAGGCGACGCCCGGGAACTGGCAATCGGCAGCACGGTCGACGTGGTTTTCGAAGCCCTGACCGATGACATCGCCTTGCCGATGTTCCATCTGTCCGCAAAACAAGAGGCTGCCAGCTCATGATTATCGACAGTTTCGACAAAGGCGCCGCCCAATACCCCGAGCGCGCGTTCATCGACGCCCCGGGTCTGCGCCTGACCTATGCCGAGGCCGAAGCCGCATCGCACGCGGTGGCGCGTGCGCTGGGGAAAATCGTTGTTCCTGGTGGACATGTGGCGATCCTGTCGCCCAACCACCCGATGGTGCCTGCGGCCATGCTGGGCGTGATGCGGTCGGGGGCGGTTTACGTGCCACTGAATGCGCGCGATGCCATTGAGGCGATCATCGGGTTTGCGGAGTTCTGTGATGTCGAAGTGTTGATCATGCACTCGGCCTATGCGGAGCATGTCGACGCCCTGCGCGCGGGCATTCCCACGCTGAAACGCATCATCGGCCTGACCGATGCGGTGGAAGAGGGCGGTGCCACCATTGCCGAATGGCTCGCCAGCCATCACGGCGCGCGTGTGTTGGTGCGTCGTGAGGCCGGCGACCTGGCCATAATCAAGGCCTCGGGCGGTACTACCGGCCTGCCCAAGGCGATCATGCAAAGCCATGGATCGTTGGAGACGGCCTATCGTATTGGCAACATGTGTGTCCCGCCGCGCACCGATAGCCCGGCCTTTCTGATTGCCGCGCCGCTGACACATGCAGCGGGCGCCACGATGATCGCCTATGCGCAGTTCGGCATGCGCAATGTTGTGGCGACCTCGGCCACGCCTGCCGACATTCTGGAGACCATCCAGCGCGAGAAGATATCCCATATTTTCCTGCCGCCGACCCTGATCTACCGGCTGATCGCGCATGAGACGGCCCGAACCGGCGACTTTTCGGCACTTGAGGTCGTGCTGTATGGCGCGGCCCCGATGTCGGCTGAAAAGTTGCGCGAGGGCATCGCGATTTGGGGCAATGTCTTTGTTCAATGCTACGGCCAGGCCGAAGTGCCCGGGGTGATCACCTGTCTCAGCCGCGCCGACCACGTGATCACAGACGATGCGAAAATCGACCGCCGCCTCGCCTCGGCCGGGCGACCCACCGGCGCCTGCGAAGTGGCGTTGATGGACGAAGAGGGTCGCATCGTCGACCAGGGCGAACGTGGCGAGATTTGCGCTCGTGGGGCGCTGGTGTCTCCGGGATACTACAAGAACGACAAGGCCACCGCCGAGGCCCGTTTCGGCGATTGGCATCGGACCGGAGACATTGGCGTGTTCGACGACAACGGCTATCTCTATGTCGTTGATCGGATGAAAGACATGATCATCACTGGCGGCTTCAATGTCTATCCGTCCGAGATCGAACAGCTGATCTGGGGCATTGACGCGGTACAGGACTGCGCGGTTGTCGGCGTCAAGGACGAGGAGTGGGGCGAGCGTGTAACTGCCGTAGTCGAGTTGAAACCGGGCCAGTTAGTCACAGGCGATCAGATCATCGCTCTGTGCAAGGCGAAACTAGGCAGCGTCAAGGCACCCAAGGACGTTCTGTTCTGGGACAACCTGCCACGCAGCCCGGTGGGCAAGGTCTTAAAGAAGGACATCCGCAATACACTATCCGAGGGCACCGCATGAGCGCCAAACGCCCCGTCTATTCCGGCCAATACGCCATTGTCGGCATCGGAGAAACCGCGATGGGCCGGGCCGAGTTGGGCGACACCGCCACCGCACTTCAAGCCGAGGCCGGGCGACAAGCGATCCTGGATGCCGGACTGAAACCCGGAGATGTCGACGCGGTCTTTGCCCAATGGGACGAACTGGGCCCGGCAATGGCGGTCAGCGAATATCTCGGTATCAAGCCACGCTACCTCGACAGTACCGGAGTCGGAGGCCAATCCAACCTGACCCATATCGCCCATGCCATTGCCGCGATGGAGGCCGGTCTGTGCGAAGTCGCGTTGATCACTTATGGCAGTACCCAGCGGCTCAATCGCAGCCGTGTGGCTGGTGGCTATATGGCGCGCGATATCCAATCTGCCGCCGGACAGTTCATAGGCCCTTACGGCATGCTCAGCCCGATCGGGTTCATAGCCATGCTGACGAGGCTTTACATGCACCGCTATGGGGCGGTCAGTGAAGATCTGGCGCAGGTTGTCATGACGTCACGCCAATGGTCCGCACTGAACCCTGCTGCGGTGCAGCAGGAACCGCTTACGCTTGACGAGTACATGTCCGCTCCAATGCTGGCCGACCCACTGCGCAAGTTCGATATCTGCCAAGTAACCGACAGCGCTGGTGCCATTGTGCTGACCCATACCGATCGTGCCCGCGACCTGCGGCGCAAACCTGTCACCATCCTGGGCCATGCCGAACAATACAGCCACTATGCCACGCCATTCGGCAACCACGACTGGATCGAGGAAAGCCCCAATGTCGGCCTGCCTGCATTGGCGCTAGAGCGCGCCGGGATGAGACTGGACGAAATCGACATGCTTCAAGCCTATGACGCCTTTACCGTCAACGTCCTGCTGTCATTGGAGGATTGCGGGTTATGCGCGCGCGGTGAAGCACCTGAATTCATCCGCGACGGTCGCATCGGACCAGGTGGTGCTTTCCCGGTCAACACCTCGGGCGGCGGGTTGTCATTCAATCACGGCGGCATGTTCGGCATGGCGCTAATCATCGAAACCGTGCGCCAACTGCGCGGGGATTGCGGCGCGCGACAGGTGAAAGATGCGAAACACGCCATGCTCACCGCCGGGGGACTGATCATGTCTGCTGGCATGGCGATGATCATGGGCTCCGAATAGCAAAAGGAACGCAGGGGATAAAAACCTGCGTTTAATCGAGGTGCGGTCAAACAGATTCTAACCAGCCGCGGCTTTCAAATAACCGCAAGAAATTCGGCGGCGTAAAGCTGACGCCACTCGGTCAGACCACCAGCCGTGGAGTATTGGCTGAGAAGAAGTGAAACCCAACCCGAACAGCAGGCGCACAGAGTAGCCTAACGCACACCAGATCCTGTCCAATGATCGGGGAGCAGCTCAGACACCACGGTTCGCTCGGGGACGGTAGGAGTTGAGACTCAAGAAAAAACCTTGTTACCGAGCACTTCCGTTTCGGGGTCAGTGTGGCAAGGTCGGCTTCTGGTCGGCCACAGAACCACCGTGCGATCGCAGCGAATTACTGGTTTCCGCCCAAAACGACTGCCCTAAGACCCGTCCCGCGGTTTGCATCGTATTTCGATACCGCTTAAAACTTCGAAAAGGGCGCTTGCCCCAAAACGCCAAGACTCTGAAAGTACTATACTTTTTGAATGCGCCCTTCTGAAGGGCAAGGGCGGTCGGTTGGAGACAAAGCGGGTTCAGAGACCGATTTTGGGTATTTAGCCAGTCTCCGAAGGGCGGTCGCAACGGCTAAGCCCTTTTGAAGCAAAAAGAAAAAATGGCCCCGTGAGGGCCCATCATCGGTTTCGGCAAGTGCAAGTGGCGGAGGACTTGGGATTCGAATCGGTAGGACGCTTATGCTAGAATGTCGCGGGATCTGTTATGGGAAGATGGATGATGAGGCTCATGCCCCGGTGCCGGCAGCAACGACACAGCCTCGCGCGCGGGACGCCACCCCGCAAATCCACGCTAACGTACCGTGGATTGTCTCGCTGGATGTCTCGCTGAAATCGTGCGCTGAGACGCGAAATTCCCGTAACTAATTGATTTCATGGTGCCCCCAGAGAGACTCGAACTCCCGACCCTCTGATTACAAATCAGACGCTCTACCAGCTGAGCTATAGAGGCACGCGGACCGTTTAGCCGGGAGTTTCGGGCGACGCAAGCCTTTCGCTAACGATTAGTGCGCGCAAGCAGTCCAACAGCCACAAGACCGACCGCAATGACCAAAGTAGCGGCAGGCGCGGCCTGACCAAGGTTCTCGAGGCTGGCTTGATCGTGCACGCGCGTGGCAAGTGTATTGAAGTTAAACGGGCGCAGCAGAAGCGTTGCGGGAAGTTCCTTTACGCAATCAACGAATACCAGCAATAGGGCGGAGGCGACCGACCCGCGCATCAAGGGGACATAAACCTCGGACAACACGCGGCCCTGTGTGCGCCCAAGCGAGCGGGCCGCCATCGGCAGAGACGGCGACACGCGCCCCATGGCCGCGTCCGCTGCGCCTTGGGCAATGGCAAAGAAGCGCACGCAATAGGCCAGAACAAGGGCCGCAGCGGAGCCAGTGATCAACAAACCGATGTCTACGCCCGTCACGGACTGGATTGCGTCAGCCAAGAGGTGATCAAAGGCCGCGAGCGGGATCAAGATACCGACGCCCAGAACTGCACCCGGCGCGGCGTAGCCGATGGTGGTAAGTGGCAAAAGCAGACGCGGCAAGCGGTGGCCAGAGAGGCGCACCCCATAGACCATGAAGACCCCTGCTGTGACTGTGAGTATGGCCGCGATGCCGCCCACCATGAGCGTATTTTTCAACGCCGAGATCAGCGCCGGGTCGGCCCAACGTGCGGCATTGGCAAAGGCATGCGAGAGGATGACGCCCGCAGGCAGGACGAAGCCAAGAGCGAAAGGGATGAGGCAAGCCAAAGTGGCAAAGGCCGCTGCAACCCCTGTAAGGTGGTGGCGCTCGATGGGGCGATGGCGCGAAGAGAGGTTGAAAAACCGCGCCCGCTTGCGGCTCGCGCTTTCAAGTCCCATCAAAAAGACCACCAGCACCAAGACCACAGTGGCGATTTGCGCCGCTCCGCCTGCGTTGGAACCATCGAGCCAGACAGAGAAAATTCCTGTGGTCAGGGTCTGCACGGCAAAAAACTCGACAGTGCCAAAGTCATTCACGGTTTCCATCATGACGATGGCCATACCTGCCGCAATCGCGGGCCGCGCCAATGGCAAGCCGATGCGCCAAAAGCGTTGGAACGCATTGGAGCCCAAGGACATTGCGACCTCTTCGGCGCTTGCGGGCTGTTCGCGGAAAGCCGTGCGCGCAAGAAGGTAAACATAGGGATAAAGCGCCGCCGCAAGCACGATGACCGCAGCGCCGAGCGAGCGGATTTCCGGAAACCAATAGTCGCGGCTGTTTTTCCACCCCATGAGTTCGCGCAAGGCCGTCTGAATAGGGCCTGCGTATTCCAAAAGGTCTACCAGCGCATAGGCACCGACATAGGCGGGGATCGCCAATGGCAGCAAGAGCGCCCATTCGATCCAACCCGCCCCCGGAAAACGATAGCGCGCGACAAGCCAAGCGGCGCCAGTGCCGATCAATCCAGCAAGGCCACCCACGCAGATCATCAAGATCGCCGTGTTCTTTAGATAACGCGGCAAGGTTGTAGAAATCAGGTGCGGCCAAATATTGTTCTCGGGGAAAAGCGCCAGCCAGACCACGGAGGCGATCGGCAAGATCACCACCAAAGCAATAGCAATAGCCCCGAGGGACCAAAGCGAGGGGATGGCCACACGGGCGCGGCGAGGTTGTGAAGAGACAGGTGCGACGCTCATGCGCCTTTCCTGCCTGAAAGCTGTTTAACTGTCCAGATTTGCGCCTATAGTCAAAAGGGTGGGAACGTAAAGATCGGCTCGGTTACATGCAAATTGCTCTTCATGCCGGAGTGCACGAGACAGACGAGGGACGGCTGATTAAATGCCTGTCGCGTAATGCAAAGGCGTTTGCAGCGCGGGGCATTTCCATTCCTTCACAGACGAATTATCGGTTTTTGTTGCGCGATGCGGTGGCTTCGATCGTGAATGGTGGCACGCCGTCGCAGCAAGCACGTTCGGTTTTGTTGGATGAGATTTTGGGCGCAGAGACACAGATGGTGGAGCCAGACAGGCTGTTGCTGTCAAATGTGAATTTTTTTTCCAACATGGGCGCTGCCCTCAAGGATGGGATGCTTTATCGCGCGGCCGAAGCCCGGTTGGACGCGTTTCAACAGCTTTTTCCGCAAGATGAGATCGAGCTTTACATTGGCATTCGCAACCCGGCGACATTTTTGCCCGCGATCCAGACAGCGAGCAAATTTGAAAGTGCGGAGGAGATGTTGCAAGGCGCTGATCCGCACGCGGTGCGGTGGTCGGATTTGGTGACCCGATTGCGCGAAGCCTGCCCAACTGTCGCGATCACAGTTTGGTGTAATGAAGACACGCCGCTGATTTGGGGATCTCTGTTGCGCGAGATTGCCGGGGTAGAACCCAATATCAAGATTGTTGGCGCGTTTGATCTCTTGGGCGAGATCATGTCCCCCGAAGGGATGAAGCGCTTTCGAGCCTATCTCAAAGAGCATCCTGTGATGACCGAGATGCAAAAGCGGCGGGTGATTTCCGCCTTCTTGGACAAGTTTGCCAAGGAAGATGAGATCGAAGACGAAATCGACACACCCGGCTGGACGGATCGGATGTTGACCGAGTTAACAGAGCTTTACGAGGAAGATCTTTATCGGCTGCAGCGCATTCCGGGGGTCACGTTTTTCTCGCCGTGACCCACCAGACTGGCGTTTAGAGCATGCCGAGCGCGGCCATATAGGTATCAAGGATGGCCTCTTCTTCGGCCAGATCATCTTTGTCACGCTTGCGGAGCGAGACGATTTTCCGAATGGCTTTTACGTCGTAGCCGCGGCCTTTCGCTTCGGCCATGACTTCTTTTTGCTGATCAACAATGTCTTTTTTCTCGGCATCGAGGCGCTCGATACGCTCGATAAAGGAGCGCAGTTCGTCGGCGGCGACGGAAGAAGCGGCATCTACTAGCGGGTCAGTCATCTCAGGTCTCCTAGCTGCGGTTGCCCTTCCCTACCGCTCTGCCCTTCGCGCGGCAAGAGGTGCACCGCGCGTTGCGTTGCGGGAATGGATCGGCTAGGCGAAGCGGAGTGATAGCGGGAGAAAACCGATGGAATGGTTAATTTGGTCGGGAGCGACAGTTTCGTTTATCGGGCTTGCCGGCCTTGTCTGGACCATTGTGACCGTCGCCAAAGCGCGCCGGAGCCAAAAAACCGACGAGGAAATGCGTGCCGTTGTGCAGCGAATGATCCCGGTCAATATGGGGTCGCTGATGCTGTCGGTTTTGGGATTGATGGCGGTGATCGTAGGAATTTCGCTCGGCTAGGCCCGTGTCAGGGGTGTGGCGGAATGCGACGGCGGTTGCGGCCGACACGGTTGAGCGCGGAGAAGTTCTCGCCATTCCTAGCCAGCGCCGCAAAGCCGGGGTCAGGCGTATAAAGCGCCTCATCTTCCGTCATAAGCGTTTTAAGCAGTAATCCTGTCTCAAAAACTCCCATCATATCAGCGGCTTTCATCGGCCCACCCCGCTCGCGGGGGAAGCCATAGGCATGGATCATAACGGTATCGATATCTGAGGGACGCAGCGCGATGTCGTCGCGCAAGAGGCGCGCACCCTCGTTGGCCAGAGCGGCGATTACCCGCGCGATGATGTCTTGTGACGTGAATCTCGGGCGATCTTCGCCTGTTTGCGGGGGAATCACACGGGTGAGTGTCGGATCATCCATGGGCCGGCCATTTTGCGTCCATGCAAAAAAGCCGCCTCCTGCGGCTTGCCCCCGTCGCCCAGCCCGGATCATTGCCCGCAACAGTTCCAGATGGCCGCGGGGCACGCGACCACCGTCACGGACCAAAAGTGCGGTCCGCGTCAGGCAAAACTCCAAACCAAGGCGGTCCATGGTGGCAAGGGGTGCGTGGCTGAACCCATAATCAAGAAGCGCGCGATCAATTGTCGACGGTGAAACCCCTTGAACGACCAAGCCACAGAGACAATCGCGCAGCGCGGCTTGCAAGCGTTCGCCCACGCCGCCTCCGCCGCCCCCTGAGCGGACTGCAAATTTCTGGAGGCTCTGCACCAAGGAAACAGCTTTTGCCACGGTTTCGGAATGGGTCGCCCGGTCTATGACCAGTTCGGCCAAACGATTTGCATGGGCGGGACCGTGAAAATGCACCGCCAAAGCATCGCCGGGGCGCCCACATGCCTCGGCCAGAGGGGCAAGTGATTGCAGGAGGGAACTGGTCGCAAGCACCGTCCCGGCCCCGGTGGCCGCGCCAAGCGCTGCGAAAACCTGACGTTTGGTTTCGGGGTTTTCCGCCACGGCCTCGATCACGAGCTCGAGGCGGGAGAATTGCGAGAGTTCGGTGGTCTGCGAGAGGTTTTGCAACAGCGCCGTGCTCCGCCCAAGTGGCAAAATGCCCTGATGCGTTAGCGCGTCGAGTTCTTCTTCGATTCTGCGCCGGGCGGTTTGGGCGGTCTCGGCGGTGCGCTCGAATTGCAAGACGCTCACCCCATGGATCAGTGCGGAAATTGCGATGCCCGCGCCTGCAGGGCCACCTCCAATGACGCCGATCCGGGTGATCTTGGGCAGGCTCTGGCCAACGAGTTCGGGCATGTTCAATGCGCGGCGCTCGGCAAAATGGGCGTGCAAAAGTGCGCGTGCCATGTCGGAGGAGTGACAATCTTCATAGGCGGCCTGCTCGAAGGCGAGACCTGCCTCAATAGGCAAAAGCTGTGCTGCTTCAACGCAATCAACCAACCGTTCAGCAGCAAGGCCAAGAGCGCGGACATTGGTTGCACCGCGGGCATCTGAAATTGCGTCCTGATAGGATTTGGCGTCTTGAAACCCGTCAGTCCGCTCAGAGGTCGGGCGTATGGGAAAGCCTCGCACCAAGCTTTGAGCATGCGCGACGGGATCCTCCTCGATGGCATCAAAGAGCCGGCGCGTGGCGTCTGTATCAACCGGATGCAGCCGTGATGTCAGCAAAAGCGCAAGGGCATGTTTGGCACCGATGAGACGCGGCAGACGCTGCGTGCCGCCAGCCCCTGGAATGAGACCAAAGGCCAGATCCGGGAAGCCCACCCGCAAGCCGGGCGCAGCAATACGGCCGTGCGCGGCCAAGGCAAGTTCAAGCCCGGCTCCCAAGGCCATATCACGCAGCGCAACGAGGATAGGTTTGGCAGAACGCTCTATCACGAGACAGATATCGCTCAGCTTGGGAGAAACCTCGGGACCTTTTTCCGCTTCTCGAATATCAATGCCCGAGGAAAATACCCGCCCCGATCCCGTCAAAACCACGCCTTGGACATCGGGATTGTCGAGCAGCTCATGCAAGGCTGTAAACAACGATTGGCGTAGAGGCTGGCTCAGCATATTGTTAGGCGGCGCATCAAGCGTGATGGTTCCAACGCCATTCTCTAGGCTGATCTGCGCCTCTGCCACTCTATACGTCCCTTGGGTTACACTGTGTATACTGTGCAAACTGGGTAAAGCGAACGCAAGGGCTTCACCGAATTGATAGAAAGCTTTGGCCCTTAAACGGGCATATTATCGAAGCTGTCATCAATTTCTGCCTTGGCCATGCGATGATCCAATGCCAAGAGCCGGGCAGGCACATCACGGCCAGCCTCAATATGACGCGCAATCATTTCATGCAGCTCTTGGTGCAGGAGATGGCGGGTGGCGTCAGTGGCAAGCTCAAAGCGGTCTTCCAGCGCCACAATAAGCTGATCAATATCCGGGACGGGCATGCAAGCACCTTTCCGTTATGTTGCTATAATCAGATGTTTTAGGCGCAGGCCTTGCAAAAGGGAGTATCCGGAAGCACGTCAAGGCGGTCTTCGGAGATCGTGTCGCCGCAAGAGGTGCATGTGGCATAAGTTCCCGCGCGCAATCGCTGAAGCGCGGCGCGAATTCGGCGGATCTCGGCCTCTCCATGTTTGCCTAATTTTTCGAGCACTTCATCACCCTCGCGCTCGGTGGCAGCCTCTTCCCAATCTTTGGCTTTAGGATCATCAAGTTGATCTTCGATTGCGTGCAGTCGCATATCGAGTTCTTTCAGGCGGGCCATCAATTGCCCTCGGCGTTCTGTCAGATGTGTCAAAAGAGCCTCCTTACCAATTGCAAAAAAGGCTATGGGTCTGGAGGTGTCTTGTCGTTGATACAAATCAAGCTTCACACCATGAGCCCCTTGATACACATTCTGAAAGATGTATATGATTGGCTGAACCGGAGGATTTCATATGCAGCCGCAAGTACATTCGTTTTTTGACGACGCCACGAACACCATTTCCTATGTCGTGCGGGACCCACAGGGAAAATCCTGCGCGGTGATCGATTCCGTCTTGGACTTTGATTACGCATCCGGGCGAACCGATACGCGCTCGGCGGACGCTGTGATCGCGTTTGTGAAATCAGAGGGGCTCACAGTTGAATGGCTGCTGGAATCGCATGTTCATGCCGATCACCTATCTGCTGCGCCTTATATTCAGCGGGAAGTCGGCGGGAAAATCGGCATCGGCGACCGCATACGTGTCGTGCAAGATACCTTTGGCAAGATTTTCAACGAAGGCACTGAGTTTCAACGCGATGGCTCGCAATTCGACAAACTCTTTGTCGAAGGAGACAGCTTTCATATCGGCCAGCTGCGCGGAGACGTGTTGCATACGCCGGGGCACACGCCTGCATGCCTCACCTATCTGATTGGCGATGCGGCCTTTGTGGGGGACACGCTGTTCATGCCTGATTTTGGCACGGCGCGCTGTGACTTTCCCGGAGGATCAGCCCAAGCGCTTTATGATTCTGTCCACAAGATCCTGTCGCTTCCCGAAGAAACCCGCATTTTTGTGGGCCACGACTACAAAGCGCCGGGCCGCGATGAGTATGCTTGGGAAACCACTGTGGGTGAGCAGAAGGCAAAGAATATTCATGTCGGCGCGGGCAAATCCAGAGACGAGTTCGTGCAGATGCGGGAAACCCGAGATGCAACGCTGGCAATGCCGAAACTGATTATTCCATCGCTGCAAGTAAACATGCGAGCGGGTCAGATGCCGCCTGCCGATGATCAAGGCAACGTCTATCTGAAAGTTCCGGTCAACAAACTTTAACCACGGCCTTGCGTTGGGAGCGAACACCGAGCGCAAGAACGGTTCTATTCACGGACGAAACAGGAAACAAAAATGCAAATGGATTGGGTCTTTGGGCTGGCGGGTGGCTTGCTCATTGGGTTGGGAGGGGCGGTGTTCCTTTTGGCCAATGGCAAGATAATGGGAGCGAGCGGCATTATCGGCGGGCTTGTCGATGGAAGTTCGCGGAAAAACTGGCAAGAGCCCGCAGCGTTCTTGGCGGGCGTTGTCTTGCTGCCGATCCTGATTTTCCCACTCTTTTCAAATGTCGACACGCATATCACCACCAATTGGGCGGTGCTTATCTCGGCTGGTCTTTTGGTAGGCGTGGGCACTCGGATTGCGAATGGCTGCACGTCTGGACATGGTGTTTGTGGGATGTCGCGATTGGCGCCACGCGGGTTTGTGGCAACGATCGCGTATATCGTAGCAGGCGGCGTTGGCATGTATGTGTTTCGTCACATTCTGGGGATCATCTGAGATGCGCGCGCTTTTTGCATTTGTCGCAGGCGGCCTTTTCGGGGCGGGCCTGTTCATTTCGGGTATGACGGATACGGCCAAAGTTCAGGGCTGGCTTGACGTATTTGGCACATGGGATCCGACACTTGCGTTCGTGATGGGGGGTGCGATGATCCCTATGGCGATTGCATGGACCCTTCGGCAGCGACGCGATACGCCTGTTTTGGGCGGCACCTTCCCGCCACCTGCCCCGCGTGAAATTGATCGCAAGCTGATCGCGGGTTCTGTGATGTTTGGCGCAGGCTGGGGGCTTGCAGGACTTTGCCCCGGACCGTCCTTGGCCTCTTTGTCATATGGTGGCGTCGGACATTGGGTGTTTTTTGCTGCAATGCTGGCAGGGATGGCGATTGCTCCGCGGCTCAGTCTAAGGCTAGACAGATTTGTAAGAGCGACCTAATCCTATCGCATGGATATTCGCCCGATCACCCCCCGCTATGCCGTGTCGCCGCAGATTGCGCCGACGGACCTTGCCGCTTTGAAGGCGGCAGGGTTCACGAAAGTAATCTGCAACCGACCAGATGCTGAAAACCCGCCTGCGTGGCAGGCCGAAGCCATGGCCGTGGCGGCAAAAGCGGCGGGCTTGGAGTTTGTCGTGCTCCCCTTGACCCATCAGACCATGACCCCGGAGGCGGTGGTGCGGCAGGCGCAAGAGGTGGAGAGCAGCACTGGGCCGGTCTTGGCCTATTGCGCTTCGGGGACACGCTGTACGGTGATCTGGGCTTTGGGCGCGGTTGCGACGCAGAGCGTAGACGAGACCTTGGCGCTGGCGGCACGGGCAGGCTATGATCTGGCTGGATTGCGCCCAAGACTTGAGCAAATCGCAGGTTAAGCCGCGTTAGGGCTGCATCAGCGCCTGCAATTCAGACGACAAGAGTAACTGGTTTGGAGCATTTTCAGAGCGGGAATCGCCCTCGGTCAGTGCATTTGACGTGGATGGCTCATAGGCCTGTGACTGAACCGAAGAATATTGCGCCTCCGGCTCGGGTTCTCGTGAAGCGGGCAGCGGCGCCGATGTCTGTGGCCCGCCAAGGGAAAGACGCAGGGCACGTTGGCCATTGATTTGACCTAGCTGACCTTTTGCGATGCTGACCCCTCGACCTGCTTCAAGAAGCGTTGCTGTCAGCACCCCCGGCGCGAGGGGAATGACAGAGCCAATGGCGAGATCAGTCAGCTCTGACAGCGGGAGATGCAGGCGACAAAGCACTGCATCAAGCTGTGCTGGGACATCTTGCATTCTGGTGCTGAGTTTGGGGCCAAAATCTTGGACAGGCGAGATAATTTCAACAGGTGGCACAGGGGGCGCGAAGAGGGGCAAAGCCAGCATGATCGCGCCAGTGCGGCCAGCGCTGCCAACTTCAAGGGTGATCCGAAAAAGCTGATAGGAGGCCTCACCGAGGCTAAGGCCAAGGGTGCGCCGATCCGGACAGCGGCCGGAAAAGCGATAGCCCTGCGCCCAATACCCCTCCTCCTCAGTGGCGAGATTTGCTCCGAAGCGGGTCAGGATGTCATCTAGTAAAGGAGAGACGATTGCCGCGTCAGTTGCCGTGCTCGCGCGGGGTTCTGGCGATCTGACGGCAATCCGGCCAATGGTTTGCGCTTCAATCAGCGCCGTGAGGCAAGAGAAATCGAGCCAAAGCGCGCCCTTCAGGCCCTCTGGCCCATCAAGGCTGACGATTAGCCCGCTATCCTCGACCGACTCTAGCACCTCGCCGGGATCCGTTGCGCCGCGCGAGCAGCCCGTCACCGAGACGGCGAGTTTCAACCCATCGTCGGCGGCTTTCTCGATGGCCAGACGCAAGGCCTTTGCAGGTGTCATAGCGCGCAATTCATGCGCCGCCCGACCTACTGACGCCTTGCGACGCAGGACCTCATTTGACGCCGTTGCGTTCATGTCCTCTGCCATTCAGTGGCTATTGCTGTGTTCATCCGTATCATTACCCGACCGAGGTTACTGAAAGCTGAACATCGCAATTTACTTCGCAGCGTTGGTCCGGATTGTCCGAAGTGTGACCCGAAACGCGGCGCCGCCCTGTCCGGGCAGATAGGTGATACTTCCTGAAAGGCGGGCCATGATCTCGCGGCAGATGGCGAGACCCAGACCCGCGCCTCCGGCCTTTTGTTCGCTGACACGAGCGAATTTTTCAAAGATCAGTGCCTGAGCCTCTCGGGGCACACCGCTGCCATTGTCGATAAAATCGACGACAACCGAAGCACCACGATTCTGGACAGTGATCGTGAGCTCCGGCCGCTCTGCATCACAGTACTTTTGAGCATTTGCGATCAGGTTGATGAAAACTTGCGCCAAGCGATCGAGGTCGGTGTGTATTGGCACCGCCTCGGTGAGGGCAGTCCGACGGATTCGCATCCGCCCTGCCCCTGCCCCGGTTGCAGCGACCGCATGGTCAATCACTGTCGACAACACGCCATCCCGCTGGTTCAGGTTGACTTGCCCGTTTTCCAAGACCGAAAGATCAAGGAGATCATCCAAGAGACGGGTAAGGCGGATGGCTTCAGTGTGGATGATCCCTGCGTATTTTCGTAACGCATCTTGCTGGAGACCGTCAGTGTCGCGCAGGATTTCTGAAAAGGCCCGGATCGACGTCATTGGTGTGCGAAGTTCATGGCTGATTTGGCTCAAGAACGCATCTTTTTGCACCGAAAGCTGGGTCAGCTTTTCATTTGCAGCGCGCAATTGACGCGCGGTGCGCGCCAATTCTTCGGATTTGGTCTCGAGTTGGCTTTGATACTCCATCATTTGAGCGGTCTCATCTGCCACTCTGAGCAGATCATCGACGGAAACAGTGGCGCGGCCCATAGTTTGGGCGACCATGGCGTGCGCGGTGGCAGAGCCTACGGAACCGGAAAGTTTACGCTCTAGGCGCTGAAGGAAGTCAGGAATGGGTTCTGGTAGAAACCCGGCCAGACCTTGGCGGGTGGCTTCGGCTTGGAAAAAGCTTTGTGCTTCTGGGCCGCCCAGAATGCGCTGGGCCATAACCATGAGGTCTTCGCTTTGCGCCACGCCGCCGGACCAGCCCTGTGTCGCGCCCGAGTGCTGAAAGACATTGACGAATTGCGCGCCTTGCAGGCGCTCCAACGGGCTTGGAAAGGTAAGAAGCGAGACGAAAATGAAGAGAAGCGTATTCAGACTCATCGACCACATCACGGCATGCACAAGCGGATCCATTCCCGTGATGCCAAAGAGCGCCTGCGGACGCAGCCATGCGAGGCCACCCAAGCCATTTTGGAAGGTTTCCGCGCTAAGAACGACGCCCTCCCCAAAAGACGGCAGCAAGAGGCAAAAGAGCCAGAGGAAAAAGCCCACGGCGAGCCCGCTCATTGCTCCTGCGCGCGTGGCTCCGCGCCAAAACATCCCCCCCACCATGGCTGGCAAGACTTGGGCAAGCCCCGCAAAAGAGATCAACCCAATGGCCGCCAAGGCTGCCCCGCCACCAGAGATGCGGTAATAAAGATATCCTAGGGCGAGCACCCCCGCGATAGAGACACGGCGGGACAAAAGCACAATGCCGCGCACATCGCCGGAAACGACCGTACCACCATCCTCTTTGAGCCAAAGCCAGATTGGCATGACGATGTGGTTAGACACCATAGTAGAGAGGGCGATTGCCGCGACGATGACCATAGAGGTGGCAGATGAAAACCCACCGATGAATGAGAGCATCGCCAGTCCCTCGCGACCTTGTGAGAGCGGAAGGGTAAGCACGAACAAGTCAGGGTTGGCCCCGGCGGGCATCAACTCAAGCCCAACCACTGCGATGGGCACCACGAAAAGGCTCATCAACATCAGATAGGTGGGAAAAGCCCAAGAGGCGGTTCGCAGATGCCGTTCATCCTCGTTCTCCACCACCATCACCTGAAACATGCGTGGCAAGGTGAGAAATGCAGCCGCCGAGAGAAAGGTGAGGCCCGCCCATCGTCCAGCACTCGGGGTAAAGGTGCCGATCGGAGAGGCGTCGATTTTGGCGAGCGTTGCTTCGATGCCGCCCGCCAAGCCCCAAATTACAAAGATACCGACGGCGATTAAGGCCACCAGTTTGACCACGGCCTCAAGCGCAATTGCCATGACAACCCCATGGTGACGCTCATTGGCGTCAAGGTTGCGGGTGCCAAAAAGGATTGTGAAAAACGCCAGCCCCCCTGCAACCCAGAACGCCATGGCATTTCTGTCGCCGAACGGCGGCACCGTGGCTTCAACACCTGCGAAAGACGAGAAGGACAGGGTCACTGATTGAAGTTGCAGCGCGATATAGGGTGTCGTCCCGATCACCGCCACAAGCGTGGCAAAGACAGCGAGCGTGTTTGATTTGCCGTAGCGCGATGAAATCAGGTCGGCCACGGAGGTAATGCGCTGACTACGGCCAATCCGCACCAGTTTTCGCAGCATCCACCACCACCCCACAACGACCAAAGTCGGGCCGAGATAGATCGTGAGATATTCCAGACCAGAGCGTGCGGCATAGCCAACAGCACCATAAAACGTCCAAGCCGTGCAATAGATCGACAGAGAAAGCGTATAAATAAAGGGTGAGCGCAGCCAGCTGCTCTGTCCACGCGCGGCCGCCCGCTCGGCCATAAAGGCCACGATAAAGAGCAGCGCCACATATCCCAAGCAGACTACGATAAGGACGTTAAAGATCCCCATCAATCTGCCCGCTCGTCCGAGGGCGCGCTTTCATCACCGGGCCCCGGTTGAGGATCGAGGCCAAGCGAAAGCAAAGCAGAGAGGCCTGCGAGCAATACCCAGACACCAAAAACGTAAAGCATCACCGAAGAGGTGCTGGACGATACACCGTCGAGAGCAAAGAGTAATGGCACCATCCACAACCCGGCACCCAAAATGGGCAGAAACCGCGCGGCGTCTCTCAAACGCCTTTGGCGATAACTGCGCCGCTCTAGAAAGATCGGACCGCGCGGGCGTCGCATGAGCGGATCACTCCTCGGGAACCAATTGACGCAGCGCTTCAAGCACCTCGGCGTTGGAAAACGGTTTGGTCATAAAACGCGACACACCGGCTTTTTCGGCCATTTCGCGATCTTTTGCTTGACCGCGTGCTGTCAGCATCAAGACCGGGAGCCTGCCCAAATCGGTATCTTCGCGCAATTCGGTCAGGATATCATACCCAGACCGGCCCGGCAGCATCACATCAAGGATCAAAAGGTCGGGTCGACAGGCGCGGATCACTTGCATCGCATCTTGGCCGTTGGAATGCGTCGCCACAGACCATCCGTCCCGCATCAGGATAAAGCTGATGGCCTCAATGATATTTGGCTCATCTTCGATCACAAGGACTTGTTTGCCCATGCCATCATTCCCTCCCTGCCCGATCTAATGCCGAGTAGCCCTCGTTATCTGCGGAAAAGACCAGCCTGTCAAAAGCGCCGTTGATTTTGAACTAGATTCCTTCTCGCAAAATGGAGGGTTCACGCCGCCCGCTGCAGTTTTCCTTGGCGCAGATTCGGCAGGATTGGCCAACAATCAGCGCGGAGGCGACTGATTTTCGGGCCGCCACAGGCACCAAAAGCATATGCGCGGTGATAAGTGGCGTCTCGGCAGCATGGCCGTCGTCGGTATCGGGAAGGGCGACGGCGCAGACCGAAACCCAACCTTCCGGGCGGCCAGCAAGTGCTAGGGTGGCACGCAGGGCCGTCAGCGGACGGCTTAGGGCGGCGTAAAGCGGCCAGAGTGGGCAACCTGCGCCGTGGCGCGGGAGGGGAAAGTCAGGGAGGGGGCGACGGAAGGTGAAGCTGCCCGCCGCGTCGCAACTGACCATCCCGAAGGGGCCATGTGCCGCCGTAAGGGGAAGGCTCGCCAAACGTCGCATCACAATGGGCAATGAAACGCCGGTCTGCCGTGCGATGGCCCATGGGTCTGGCCCATGCTCCGACAAGACCGCGTCAAGCCTCTCAAAAGAAAGCGCTTCAGCATCGGCCGCATAGCGCGTCAGCCAGCTTTGGGCCAAGCTTTGGGCGGCAGGAGATTGCAGATCAGGCGCGTTTTCCAAAAGGGCTGTAACCGATTGCGGCGCGCGGGCGTTTTCGAGGGTGGAAAAGTGATAGTCGTGTCGGGCCAAAAAAATGTCGAGCTCTTCTTGCGGGGAGGCCGGGCTGGATTGGCTATCTGCTGCACCTTCCAAATACCCCGCCAAAGCACGGGCAGATTGGGCAAGCCGGGCGGCGTCTTTGTCAAGGTTTCGGTGGAAGCGGTCTTGCCATTGCGGCTCCAACTCACGGGTCTCGGCCAAAATACCCGCTGTCGAGCGGATCGCTGTGACGGTGGTCAGCATCTCATGCAGTGCAGCAGCAAGATAGGGGTCATGGTTGAGCCGATCTGTAAGGATGTTGACCGTGCGCTCAAGGTCGCTGACGCGACGATGACGATCCGCCAGCAGAGAGGCCCAGCCGGGGAAACGCCCGGCAAAATCCTCGGCGGTGGCTTCGGCAACAATGCCGCTGGCCAATCCCCCCCAAGCCTCGCGCAAGTGGCTGACAAGGTCAGCCTCGGCCCCTTCGGTCAAGACGGCTGCATCCACCCCCAAGGCGACCGCAATTTCACCAATCAGTTTGCTGGCAATCCTGCGGCGATTGTGTTCGATCAGGTTGAGATAGCTGCCTGAGATGCCGACGCGGGCTGCGAGATCGGCCTGACGCATCCCAATCGTCAAGCGGCGTTCACGAATGCGCGTGCCAGTGAGCTGATGTTGTGGCATCGCGGCGCCTTCCAGAACCCAAGGAAACCCAAGACCTCGTTGCCCTGAGCACTAACACGATTTTACAAAATTATCCTTTTACGTAAATCATTTATTCGCATTTTTTCTGGCCAGCGGGGTCTGACACCCCGAATTTGACAGGCCTTATTTGATCAAGGCGGCCCGGAGATCGGTTTTCAAGACTTTACCGTAGTTATTCTTGGGAAGGGCTGCCAATAGCTCGTAACGCTTTGGGCGCTTGAAACGAGCAATCCGTTCAAGGCAATGAGCGTCGAGTGTATCGCTATCAATGACGGCGCCAGCGGCGGGCACGATGAAGGCCACGACGACCTCGCCCCATTCCGCATCCGGAGCCCCAACCACAGCAGCTTCATGCACGCTTGGATGCTCCATCAAGGCTTCTTCCACTTCGCGAGGATAAATGTTTGTGCCGCCAGAAATAATGAGATCTTTGGAGCGATCTTGCAGGGTGACGTAGCCCTCTGCATCCATAAAGCCCATGTCCCCGGTCCAGAGCCAGCCGTCTTTCAAGGTTTCGGCGCTGGCTTTTTCGTTCTGCCAATATCCGGGCATCACGACATCGCCACGCACCATAATCTCGCCCACAGATCCATGGGGCAGCGGCTTGCCCTGTTCGTCACCGATCCGCACTTCAATACCGGATTGCGCCCGTCCGACAGAAGCCAACCTTTCGCGCCAACGAGGGTGGGAGCGGTCGGTCACGTCGGTCCGTGACAGCGCTGTGATCCCCATCGGGCACTCGCCCTGACCATATATTTGCACGAAAATCGGACCAAACCACGCGACTGCTTCTAGAATATCCGCCAGATACATCGGCCCGCCCGCATAGACCACCGTGCGAAGCCCGTCACCGCGGGCGCCTTGTGACTTGGCGAATGTGGTCAGGCGTTTTACCATTGTGGGGGCCGCAAAGATATGAACCCGACCGAGAGCCGCACCCAAGTCGAGGATTTCGGCTTCGTCAAAACCACCCGAGGGCGGACAAACATGCCGGGCGGCCTTGAGCACATGCATCAGGCAATAAATCCCTGCCCCATGGCTGAGAGGGGCGGCATAAAGCGCGGCATCCTCGGCAGTGACCTCATCGACATCGGCAAAGTAGCTGAGCGACATCGTGCTGAGCATCCGGTGGGTGATCTGAACGCCTTTTGGGCGGCCCGTAGTGCCCGATGTATAAAAGAGCCAAGCCAGATCATCAGGTGTGCGATGGGCACGCGGCAAAGCTAAAGAGTTCACCGCGAATTGCCATGCGGGCTTGCCGATCTCAACCACGCGAACAGCGCTTTGCGCGGCATAATCTTCAGCCATTTCCGAGCTGACAACTGTGAGAACCGCCCCTGCGTTTTCGACAATCCATGCGGCTTCTTTTGCGTGCAGCTTTGCATTGATCGGCACGGCGACGGCACCTGCCCACCAGATACCCCACATCGCGATCAGATATTCCGGGCAGTTTTTGGCAAACAGTGCCACGCGCTGCCCCTCGGTGACGCCTTGCGCGGCAAGCCAGCCGGCGAAAGCCGCCGCCGATTGGGCAAAGCTCGAGTAGTCAGCCACACAATCCGTGCCTAAAAAGAGCGCAGGCCGACTGCCATGTGCTGCCGCGGCCCGTTCCAGCCAAGATGCGATATTCATATGCCTCTCCCTCACTCCCCTTCCAGAATTTCACTGGATGAGAGCCACTGCAATCAGTAGAAATACCCCAACCCCTTTCCTTTCGTGCCATCACGGCGCAGCATGTGCCCATGCAACTCGCGGATCTTGCCTTTCAACATGCGCCTATCGGGCTTTGCCTGTTGGAAAACCGTGTCATCCGAGGATGTAACCTTAAATTCGCTGTGATTTTTGGCGGTGTTCAGGAAGATTACGGCAATACACCATTGGAGCGATTTTATCCTTCGCGCGCGGAATACGAGCGTATCGGCGAGCGGGGGCTGTCGGCCATGCAGAAAACCGGGCGTTATAGCGATGAGCGGGTTATGCGACGCAGAGATGGCACGCTGTTTTGGTGCCGGGTGCGGGGCCAGTCGCTTACCCCGGACGATCCGTTTCAACGTGGAATTTGGTCCTTTTCTGATCTTTCAGAAGAGCGGCCACTGGTCCAACTGACCGGAAGAGAACGCGAGGTCGCCATTTTGACTTGCCGCGGCCTGACCTCGAAAGAAATCGGCAAGGAGTTGGCGCTTTCCTACCGGACGATTGAAGTCTACCGCGCGCGTCTCCTAGAGAAGGTGGGCGCGCGTAACCTTGCGGAATTGGTTGCAAAACTTACAGGAATGCCAATGTAAGACAGGGGCACATCGCAGGTGAATGATGCTCATATGGAATTGTTTGCTTTCCCGCCCCGAAGGGATGGGGTAAGAAACGCTCCAATTCGGCACTCAGGGGCGAAGGCCCCTACTGATTAGGGTTGGGACGAGCATGACCAAGAATACTCATGAGAGCGATGTTGCTTTCATCGAAGCACTGGCGGAACTTCTCAAGGGCAATGACTTGACCGAGATTGAGGTCAAGCGCAGCTACGGTGAGGATGATACGCTGAATGTGCGCGTCAGCCGCAAGCAACCTGTGGCGGCCGCACCGCAAGTCACCTATGCCGCGCCAATGGCGGCAGCACCTGTTGCCGCGGCCCCTGCTGCCGCTGCTCCGAGTGCAAATGCAGACCCTTCTCAACATCCTGGCGCAGTTTCCTCGCCCATGGTGGGAACGGTGTATCTGCAGGCAGAGCCCGGCACGCCCGCTTTTGTCAGCGTTGGCGCTCAAGTCAAAGAAGGCGACACCATCCTCATCATCGAAGCGATGAAGACGATGAACCAAATCCCCGCCCCTCGCGCAGGCACGGTGAAGCGGATCCTCGTAGAAGACGGTCGCCCCGTTGAATACGGCGCACCTTTGATGATTATCGAGTGAGGCCAAACGCGATGTTCGACAAGATCCTCATCGCGAACCGGGGCGAAATCGCGCTGCGCGTCGTTCGCGCCTGTCGTGAGATGGGTATTGCCTCGGTTGCGGTCCACTCTACAGCGGATGCCGATGCCATGCATGTTCGCATGGCCGATGAGGCCATTTGCATTGGGCCTGCATCCTCGTCTGAAAGCTATCTGAGCTTCCCTGCCATCATCTCCGCTTGTGAGATAACCGGAGCGCAAGCAATCCACCCGGGCTATGGCTTTTTGTCCGAAAATGCCAACTTTGTGCAGATTGTTGAAGATCATGGCCTGACCTTCATCGGCCCATCGGCGGAGCATATCCGTATTATGGGCGACAAGATCACGGCGAAAGAAACCGCGAAACGTCTTGGGATCCCTGTGGTACCGGGATCTGATGGCGGCGTGGCCGATGTGGAAACAGCGCGCAAAGTAGGCGCAGAAATCGGCTATCCGGTCATCATCAAGGCTACGGCCGGTGGCGGTGGACGCGGCATGAAGGTGGCGCGCAACGACGCTGAAATCGGAACGGCGTTTCGGACTGCACGCACAGAATCCAAAGCCGCGTTCGGCAATGACGAAGTGTATATCGAGAAATATCTCCAGCGCCCGCGTCACATCGAAATTCAGGTTTTTGGCGATGGCAAAGGCAATGCCGTGCATTTGGGCGAGCGTGATTGCTCGTTGCAGCGGCGCCACCAAAAGGTCTTTGAAGAGGCACCCGGCCCTGCGATTTCGCCAGAAGAGCGCGCACGCATCGGGAAGATTTGCGCCGATGCCGTTGCGACGATTAACTATATTGGTGCCGGAACAGTCGAGTTCCTCTATGAAGATGGCGAATTTTACTTCATCGAGATGAACACCCG
>DOOI01000024.1:22455-22594 GCA_003512825.1 Paracoccaceae bacterium
CGCCTACAGGTCGAACATCCTGTGACGGAATATATCTTTGGCGTCGATTTGGTGCGTGAGCAAATTCGTGTTGCCTCGGGCCTGCCCATGTCGTTCACCCAAGACGATTTGCAGATCAATGGCCACGCGATTGAAGTCC
>DOOI01000024.1:22895-23031 GCA_003512825.1 Paracoccaceae bacterium
GATCAATGCGGAAAAGGTGCCTAATTTCACGCCATCACCGGGTCGGATTAGCCAGTATCACGCCCCCGGCGGCCTTGGTGTGCGGATGGACAGTGCACTTTACGATGGCTATCGGATCCCGCCCTATTACGACAGT
>DOOI01000024.1:23314-23482 GCA_003512825.1 Paracoccaceae bacterium
CCCGCCCTATTACGACAGTTTGATTGGCAAGCTCATCGTGCATGGGCGTGACCGAACAGAAGCTCTTGCACGCTTGAACCGGGCTTTGGGAGAGTTGATCGTGGACGGTGTCGACACCACTGTGCCGCTCTTCCGCGATTTGCTGCAAGATCCCGATGTTCACAGCGG
>DOOI01000105.1:0-172 GCA_003512825.1 Paracoccaceae bacterium
CAGCGACATGCCACCTGCCGACCCAACTGGATGACCGATCCAAACCGACAGGCCCACTGGAACCAAAACAATAACGCAAATAATTCGCAAAAATTGCTGCGCCATGACGGAGGAAAGATCAGCACCGCGTTCCTCGGCCATTGTGATGCTCTCGATCAAACCGCCCGGAGTG
>DOOI01000105.1:461-665 GCA_003512825.1 Paracoccaceae bacterium
AGGAGAAGAACGCCGTTTTCCGATCATATCCGCTCTTGGTGAACAGTATCATGTTACCAAACAGAGCCAGCGGCACAAACAGGGTCAATGCAAGCATGGCTATTCCCATGGATGGACCAAGCGCAATCAAGTCAGGGGTAACCTGCGAGCCAATCATCACGCCGATGATCATCAAAAAGGGCTCACGCACCTTTTGAGGGAAGC
>DOOI01000105.1:949-1205 GCA_003512825.1 Paracoccaceae bacterium
GTAATCTTCAGGCAGCCGCGCTCCAAAGAAAAAGGCAAACAGGCCACCTGCCAAAAGACTGCCAAGCAAGAACGGCATAGGCGTACCCAAGAAGGCCGCAAAATAACCACCGCTTGCGCCAACGGCGATAACTGTAAGCGTTGCAAAAATATGTGCAAAGGACATCGAATGCTCCCGTTCCCAAGCGGCATAACGCATGGTGCGAAAAGCTTCCAGACAGGGAAAGCGCGGCTGGAGCGGGCGATGGGAATCGAAC
>DOOI01000105.1:1502-6036 GCA_003512825.1 Paracoccaceae bacterium
TGGAGCGGGCGATGGGAATCGAACCCACGACATTCAGCTTGGGAAGCTGACGTTCTACCTCTGAACTACGCCCGCGCCGCGAGGATTATCTAACAGTCTGCACCGTTAGCGGCAAGAGGACACAATGCCGAAACTGCGCTCCCTTGTTCAAACGACAAGGGTGGTTGTGTCCGGAGAAGCCCGCAGAAACATACCAAAGAGGTCTCTGGGGTCATCCGGATCGGCCAGAAGATCCAGCATCTCGACAAGGTCCGTGCCGTTTACATGATCGCGCACAAAACGTAGCGCCGAAAAATCTTCAATGGCAAAGCCCACACTATCAAACAAAGTGATTTGATGCGCGTCCTTGCGCCCGACCTTTTCGCCGGTGATCACTTGCCATAGCTCTGTGACAGGGTAGTCGTCTGACATTTGCTGCAATTCGCCCTCAATCCGGGTTTGAGGTGGATATTCCACAAAAGTAGTCGCGCGCTCCAAGATGCGCGCAGAAAGTTCAGTCTTGCCCGGGCAGTCGCCACCAATCGCGTTGATATGAACGCCTTCACCGATCATGTTCTCGGTCAGGATCGTCGCGTTTTGTTTGTCGGCGGTACAGGTCGTTATGATCTGAGCGCCTTGGATCGCACGCTCGGGTGTGTCGCAAATCACAGTCGTGATGCCAAAGCCTGCAAGGTTGCGTGCGGCCTTCTCGCTGGCTGCTCGATCGATGTCATAAAGATTTACAGACTTGATTCCGCAGACGGCGGCAAAGGCAATGCACTGAAACTCCGATTGCGCGCCGTTACCTATCATCGCCATCGTGTGCGCGCCTTTTGGCGCAAGATGACGAGCGGCCATAGCCGAGGTTGCGGCGGTTCTGAGCGCGGTGAGGAGCGTCATTTCGGAAAGTAATAGCGGATAGCCGGTATAAACATCTGCCAAAAGTCCAAAGGCTGTGACAGTTTGCAGGCCTTCATGTGTGTTTTTGGGGTGCCCATTCACATATTTGAATCCATAGGTTTCGCCGTCTGACGTCGGCATCAACTCAATCACCCCAACCTCAGAATGCGAGGCCACGCGGGGCGTTTTGTCAAACAATGGCCAGCGCAGAAAATCCTGTTCAATGGCATCAGCCAGCCCAGTCAGCATCTTTTCGATGCCCACGCGGTGCACCAGCTGCATCATGTTCTTGACCGAAACAAACGGAACCAAAGCCTTGTGTGAGGGCGTATTCATTTGCGATTCCCTAGCTAAAAGCGCGCGTCGGGCGGTCGAATACACGACGCCCCAGCCCTGAGGCGGCGAGATCCACCATCAGCTGCGCGGTGCGGCCGCGTTCATCCAAAAACGGATTGAGTTCGACAAGGTCGAGCGATGTCATCAGCCCGCTGTCATTAATCAATTCCATCACCAAATGCGCCTCGCGTACGGTTGTGCCCCCGGGAACCGTTGTGCCCACGGCAGGGGCGACGCTTGGATCAAGAAAATCGACATCGAGCGACACATGCAGCGCTCCGCCAGCTTCAGCGACACGCGCCAAGAACCGCGAGAGTGGTCGCGAAATGCCCTCCTCGTCAATTTCCCGCATATCGTGGCGATGGATTGCTGAGGCTTGAAGGGCGTTCTTTTCCGCGCCGTCAACAGATCGCAATCCGATGATGCAGATGTTTTCTTCTGGGATCGGCGCGTCTACTTTCGGGAAGCCGGTAAATCCGTCGCGGCCAGTGACATAGGCCAATGGCGTGCCATGCAAATGGCCGCTTTCAGTTGTAAGGGGCGTATGGAAATCTGAATGCGCGTCCAGCCAAAGCACGAACTGTGGCTGATTTCGCCGCGCAGCAAAGGCTGCAACACCCGCCACTGATCCCAGTGACAATGCATGATCACCCCCTAAGAAAATCGGCAATCCGGTTTGCATCGCGACCTCAGCGGCATCCTTGAGCGCCTCTGTCCAAGCGATGGTTTCATCCAAAGCATAAATACCGCGCTCTGTGCTCTCGGCGATAAATCGGCGGGGTGTGATATTGCCCATATCGGTCACGTCATGACCAAGCGCACTCAACGCTTCAGACAGGCCTGCGGTGCGGTAGCAATCTGGGCCCATCAAGCAGCCTCGGCGACGCTTCCCGCTGTCCACCGGCGCGCCAACCAATACGATTTTCTTGCCAAACGTCTCAGATGCCATCGCCTAAATCCTTTTGTTGCAATGAGTATTTCTGCTTTTTGGTGCTACTCCTAGGTATCAAACTGTGCGATTTAGAGCGTAAATAACCAAAATGGAACAATTTACTGTGCAATTTGATAAGCTCGATATCGCTCTGATCAATATTTTACGAACCGATGCCCGGGCATCGCTCTCGACGCTTGCCGCGCAATTAGAGGTTTCGCGCACCACAGTCAGAGCAAGGATGGAAAAGCTGCAAAGCGAAGGTGAGATCCTCGGTTTTGGCGTTATTTTGAAAGGCGACGTGGCCCAAGCGCCAATCCGGGGAATTACTTTGGTAGAAATCGAGGGCAGGGGGACCGAACGCATCATTCGCCAGATCGGTGGCATGCCTGAAGTCCGCGCGATCCATTCCACGAATGGACGGTGGGACATCATCTTGGAAATGGCGACAGAAACGCTGGAGGCCTATGACACTGCCATTGGCGTCATTAGACGATTGGACGGTGTCAGCGCCTCGGAAACGCATCTCAAACTAACGACGCGGAAGTTTGGGAACTAAGACTTGCGAAGCGCGATTGCCCAGAGTGCGATCAACCCGATTGAGAAGAGCGCATTATAGTTTGCCATGGTCAGCTCCATGAAAAACGGCGTCAGAGTATCGCAAAGTACCAAGGCCGGGCCGTTGGTCGCGGAAGGCAATAGCGCGGCTCCGGCTAAGCCATCCAACCCTCCTGATGACGTGCAGGAACTCGGACCAAGCCACCATTTCAGCTCTACTCCTGAATGGTAAACGCCCAAACCCGCTGCGACCAGTGCCGTCAGTGCACCAAGACCTGACAGCCACTTCGTCTGCGTCGTGAAGTACGCGAGGACACCGATTGCAACTGCCACGGCGTGAGGCCAGCGTTGCCACAGACACATCTTGCACGGGGCCCAACCCAGCCATTGAAACAAGAATGCCCCCGCAAGAAGGGACGCAGAGCCCGTAGTTGCAAGAATAATGACCATCCGTGGTGTCATAGGAATTTCACTCCGTAAAACGCACCTACCAGCAGAACGATGAAGATGGTGAACAGAAGCCCAAGACGTTTTTCAATGAAGATACGAATGGGGGCGCCGAATTTCCACAACAAGACAGCAACCAGAAAGAACCTCAAACCGCGCGCGATGATAGAAGTCAGCAGGAAGGTTGTGAAAGATAGCCCCGTCCAGCCAGACATGATGGTAATGACCTTATAAGGAAAGGGCGTGATCCCCGCGACGAGCACGGGCCAGAACCCGAGATCGTTGAAGCGATGATTGAACTCTTCCATCGCCCCCGCTTTCCCAAGTGCACTCAGGATTGGTCCACCAATCTGATCATAGAAAAATGCCCCAAGGACATACCCCAAAACGCCGCCCAACACGGAGCCCGCCAAGCAGATGGTGGCAATAATGAACGCCCGATTGGGCCGGGCGAGGATCATTGGGATCATCAAGATGTCAGGTGGGATCGGAAAAACCGAGCTTTCGAGGAAAGCCACGAAAAACAGGACCCAAATGGCATTTGGCTTTTCGGCTTGGGCTAGGGTCCAAGCATAAAGGCGGTGTAGCATAAATCACTCCCATCAATCCCCGCACCTTTATCTCTCAAAGAAGTGCTGGGAAAGTCAGATTTGGTCTTTACCTCTGCCGCGCTCAACGGTATCGGAACGCCATGCCCAAGTGGCGGAATGGTAGACGCAGCGGATTCAAAATCCGCCATCGGAAACGATATGTCGGTTCGAGTCCGACCTTGGGCACCATCCCCAATCCCAAAGTATAGCAACCAATCCAACTGGCGATTCGCTCAGAAGGTCCATTTCGGGCCCAGTGATTTGTTTCGCATTGCTGGCCAAACTCGCCGGATCGGACGTTTTGTCCTCGGTTTCATATCTTGCGTGCCAGATAATTCGGGGATTTCTGCAACGGTCAGGCGCGCAGCAGGGTTAAATGATTGTTTCCTTTTTAAAACAAAACCCAACTCAAAGCGACGTGATCATCAAAATTACTCACCCTAGGGTCGATCATTCGGGCGAATTTTGGATTTTCCGAAATGCTTCTGTGAGTAAATGTTTCTGGATCGGGAACGATAGGCGTCATTGGAGCACGCAGGATTAGGTTTTGAAACAGAAGCGGGGAGAACAAATGATTAAATCCCCCCTTTGATCGATTAATCCTCTCGTATAGATAGGACCTACCCTACTGGGAGGGTAAATGTCTGCTGGCCACGGGGGCGGCCGCTGAACTGTTCTGTGTCTGGAGAGATGCAAGGGGAAGCGACCGGGTGGAGTCTGCGAATTTGTCGCGGATCCGCCTGCGTGCGCCCCGGCTCAACTTCTTCACAGTGGACTGCCCCCATCGAGTGGT
>DOOI01000089.1:0-227 GCA_003512825.1 Paracoccaceae bacterium
GCACTGCGCGTTTCCAGAGTGTCAAAATGGCGGCCCATGGCTCACACCTCCTGTTTGCGCGCGAGAACTCCTCCCGGCACTGGCTTCTGTCAGGCCCTTAAGGGCAGTTAATAATCTATCAGCTCAGCCAACGCTTGCGGCGTCGATAGCTTCGGACATCGCGGAAACTCTTGCGGCCTTCGTCGGACATACCGAGATAGAACTCTTTCACATCCGGATTTTCCCGC
>DOOI01000089.1:530-22673 GCA_003512825.1 Paracoccaceae bacterium
ACCATCCATCACCACACGACCAGACTCCAAGATGTAGCCGTAATGGGCAAAGCGCAGCGCCACGTTGGTGTTTTGCTCCGCCAGAAGGAAGGTCGCACCCTCTTTCTCATTAAGTGTTTTGACGATGTTAAAAATCTCTTCCACCAACTGCGGTGCAAGCCCCATCGACGGCTCATCAAGCAAGATCGTTTCGGGTCGCGACATGATCGCACGACCGATCGCAACCATTTGCTGCTCGCCACCAGACGTATAACCCGCTTGGCTGCGACGACGCTCTTTCAGACGGGGGAAGTAGGTATAAACCATTTCCAAATCCGCCTCGACCGCGCCCCGCCCATCGGTGCGCGTATAGGCACCCGTCAGCAGGTTTTCTTCGACAGTGAGGTGCTCAAAACAATGGCGGCCTTCCATCACTTGGATGACACCCATTTTCACCAAATCAGACGGGTTCATCGCAGAAATGCTATTCCCACGATAAGAAATCTTACCTTTCGTGATGTCGCCGCGCTCAGAAGCCAACAAGCCCGAAATCGCTTTCAGCGTCGTTGACTTGCCAGCGCCATTTCCACCGAGCAGTGCGGTAATTCCGCCCTTCGGCACTTTCAGGCTCACGCCCTTCAAAACGAGGATCACGTGGTTGTAGATCACCTCGATGTTGTTGACCTCGAGCAGTACCTCGTCGGTTCGTCCGGCATCCAGCATTGCATTCTCCGGTGGCGTAAAATCTCTGGGAAAGTCCGGCCGCCACAGAATGCGGCGGCCGGGAGGTCAGGGCTTACTTGCAGGCAGGCGTGATGCCGGCTTCTTTGGCGTAAGCAGCGGCATCTTCAGCGACCAGCGGGCCAAGAACATCGGAGTCAGGCGCGATGAAGTCGGTGATCTTGTTCCACTTCTTCGCGGCAGAATCCCACTGCACAACAGCCGTCAGGCCGTCGCCGCCGTGGTTCTGGCACGACACCTTGAAGGAGGGACCGAAGCCAGGCAGGCCCAGTGCGGTCATCTTCTCTTCGGTGATCTCCAGGTTCTCCATACCGTCACGCATTTGTGCCGGGGTCAGAGCCGCCGTGTTGTGAATCCCCTGTGCCGTTTTTGCGGCTTCAGCCGCAAGCATCGCTGCATAGAGTCCACGGTTGTAAAGAGCGGTTCCGATTTGGTCGCCAGCGCCAGCCGCCTTACCTGCGTCCTTCACGTATTTCGCGATATCCGCGAAGAGTGGGAAGTCAGATCCAGTGTTGTGGAACGTCAGCGCCTTATAGCCATTCGCGCCATCACCTGCGGGCAGCACGTCATTTTCCGAACCCGACCACCAGATGCCGATGAAGTTTTCCATCGGATAACGGATGTTTACGGCTTCCTGAATTGCGACTTGGTTCATCACGCCCCAGCCCCACATCAGAACATAGTCGGGCTTGTCGCGACGGATTTGCAGCCATTGCGACTTCTGCTCCTGACCGGGGTGGTCAACGGGCAGCAGGCTCAGCTCGAAGCCGTGCTTCTTTGCCAGTTCCTCAAGGGTCCGGATAGGCTCTTTACCATAGGCGGAGTTGTGGAAGACCAGTGCCACTTTTTTGCCCGAGAGGCTGTCGCCATTTTCGGAGAGCAGGTACTTGATCGCAACCGATGCGCCGTCCCAATAGTTGGCAGGATAGTTGAAAATGTTGTTAAACACTTCGCCGTTCTTCGCGGACGTCCGGCCATAGCCCATCGAGTGAACTGGGATGCCATCAGCAGATGCTTTCGGGATCAACTGATAGGTGATGCCCGTGGAAAGAGGCTGATATACCAGCGCGCCCGATCCCTTGGTCGCCTCGTAGCACTCAACACCTTTTTCCGTGTTGTAGCCGGTCTCGCACTCAAGAAGGTTCACCTTCTCGCCACCAATACCGCCATCGCGCTCATTAAGCAGCGTGAAGTAATCTGCGTAACCATCAGCAAACGGAATGCCGTTGGCCGCGTAAGGGCCGGTCCGGTAGCTCAGCGAAGTAAAGGTCAGGTCCGCCATTGCCGGCGCACCGGCAACGATTGCCGCCACGGCGGCGGAGATAAGCTTCAGTTTCATCGGGTTTTTCCTCCCTTGGTTTTATCCGACGTCGTTACTTCCGGGGGCTCCCCCGAAATCTTCCTCCCGCCCCGCCTTCGCGGGATGGGCCGTATCTTGGGCAGGTTTCCCCGCCCACCCGCATCAATGCGGGAAGGGCCAAAGCCGCAGCTTCTCCTTCGCCACGCGCCACAGCTGCGCGAGACCATGCGGCTCAAGGATCAAGAAGGTCACAATCAGCGCCCCCACGATCATGAATTCGAGATGCGCGGCCAAATCCGTTGGCCAGCCAAGCCCGCCAACCAGAACATTCTTCAGGAACACTGGCATCAGCACCAAGAAGGCGGCACCCGCAAACGAACCGAAGATCGACCCAAGACCACCAATGATGATCATAAACAGAACAAGGAACGACTTGGTGATGCCAAAGACTTCGCCAACTTCAACCGCACCAAGGTAAATCGAGAAGAATAGCGCGCCCGAGATCCCAATGAAGAACGACGACACAGCAAAGGCCGTCAGCTTCGCTTTAAGAGGGTCCACGCCGATGATTTCTGCCGCGATATCCATGTCACGAATGGCCATCCACTGCCGCCCCTGTGCGCCTCGCGTCAGGTTGCGGGCAACAATGGCCACCACCACTGTGAAGACGAGGCAAAACATATACTTCGCCCAAGCGTCTGCAGAAGGGCCACTGATCAATTGACCAAAGAGTGTGCGATCCGGGGCGTTGATCTGGCCCGAGGCCGAGTAGTTATAAAACCACGGAACCTTATTGAAAAGCCAGACAAGGAAAAACTGGGCCGCCAGCGTTGCCACAGCCAGATAGAAGCCCTTGATCCGCAGCGAAGGCAGACCAAACAAAACGCCGACCACAGCCGTTATGGCCCCGGCCAAAATCACGTGAATAAACAGGCTTACTTCTGGAAAGCTTGTCATGAGCTTGTAGACCGCATAAGCGCCCACGGCCATGAACCCGCCAGTGCCAAGCGACACCTGGCCGCAATAGCCGACAAGGATATTCAAACCGATTGCCGCAATCGCGTAAATCAGAAACGGCAGAAGAACCGCGTTGAGCCAATAGTCGTTGACCATGAAAGGCACGACCAAAAATGCCACCAGAAGCACGGCATAGTAACGCCAGCGATCGAACTTGATCGGGAACGTCTGGTTGTCTTCGGCATAGGTTTTCTTAAAATCACCAGCCTCACGATACAGCATCAGGCATCCTCCCCTTCGTTCAAAACCCGACGATGCTCAGGCACCGCAAATCGGGGGCTTTTAGACAGACCGTTGCTCTCACAGATCTGCACAACATGCAGCCACGCCCATAGTCCACCTGCGGCGCCAAGCGCCGCCAAGATGACCGCGACCACGACCTGATTTCCATTCGCATCCGCCGTCAAAGCAATGTAGCCAAACGCCCAAAAGCCAGACCATGCGATGACGTTAAGAGTTGCTATCAGCTTGCTCATCGCCTCAAACCCTCTCAATGATTTTCTCGCCGAACAGCCCCTGTGGACGGAACACGAGGAAAATCAGCGCGAGCACATAGGCAAACCAGTTCTCAGTTGCACCGCCCAGCATCGGTCCCACGAAAAACTCAAACAGCTTCTCGCCCACACCAATGATAAGACCGCCAACAATCGCGCCCGGGATCGAGGTAAAGCCCCCAAGCATCAGCACTGGCAGGGCCTTGAGCGCGATCAGCGACAGCGAGAACTGCACGCCCGATTTTGCGCCCCACATGATGCCTGCCACCAGTGCCACAAACCCGGCAACCGACCACACCATCACCCAGATGAAGTTGAGCGATACACCCACCGAAAGCGCGGCTTGGTGGTCGTCTGCAACCGCCCGCATCGCACGGCCTTGCTTGGTATATTGGCTAAAGATCACCAAAACCGTCACCAGAAGCGCAGCCACGATCGCGGCCACGATATCGAGATTGTCGATGAAGAAGCCGTAACCAAAAGCCTGATAGGTGGTGTCATCGATCCAGGTGTTAAGACCTTGAGGCAGACCGATGTCGAGCTTCTTGATATCGGCCCCCCACATCAAGTCGCCGAAGCCTTCCATGAAATAGGCCAAACCGATGGTCGCCATGAACAGAATAATTGGCTCTTGGTTCACCAAATGACGCATGATGAAATGGTTCACCGCCCATGCGAGCAATATCATCACGCCCATAGTGAAAATAATCGCCAGAACCGCAGGCACATGCCACCCGAAGTGGTGGATCGACGTTCCAAAGGTGGCGTTGATCAGGTGACTAAAGGGCACTTGCCCTTCCATGATCCCCACCAGCGTCATTGCTGCAAACAAGGCCATCACGCCCTGAGCATAGTTGAAGATCCCTGAAGCCTTGTAAATCAACACAAAACCAAGCGCCACGAGTGCATAAAGCACCCCAGCCATCAGCCCGTTGATGAAGACCTCGATTGCATAAATAAATGTATCGGACATGGGACTAGGCCTCCCCTTTGGCTGACATCGACGGGTTACGATCAGTCATGGGACACCCCCAGATAGGCGTCGATGACGTCCTGATTGTTCCGCACTTCATCCGGCGTGCCGTCACCAATTTTCTTGCCGTAATCCATCACGACAACGCGGTCGGAAAGGTCCATCACCACACCCATATCATGCTCGATCAGCGCGATCGTGGTTCCGAACTCGTCATTCACATCAAGAATAAAGCGGCTCATATCCTCTTTTTCTTCAACGTTCATTCCGGCCATCGGTTCGTCGAGAAGCAAAAGCTTCGGCTCTGCCGCCAATGCACGCGCCAACTCAACCCGCTTTTTCAAACCGTAGGGCAGACGCGCGACGGGTGTTTTTCGGATCGATTGAATTTCCAGAAAGTCGATGACCTTTTCGACGACTTCCCGATTGAGCACTTCTTCTCTTTCGGCACGACCCTTCCAGATCGCCTGCGAAAAGATATTCGCGTTCATGTTGTTCAGCCGTCCCGTCATGACGTTATCAAGCACCGACATGCCCTCAAACAATGCAATGTTTTGGAACGTGCGCGCGATCCCTTGCTGTGCCACCTCATAGGGTTTCATCTGTGGCCGCCTTGCCCCCCGGAACCACACTTCACCTTCTTGCGGCACGTAAAAGCCGGAGATGACATTCAGCATCGAGGATTTCCCCGCGCCATTTGGCCCGATGATTGCCCGAATTTCCCCTTCACGAATGTCGAACGAGATGTCAGTGATCGCCTTCACGCCGCCGAAGCGGAGCGTGATATTCTTCATCTCCATCAGCTGACCGCCAATTTTGCGACCGTCAGCAGTGACGTAACCTTCTGGACTTAAAGCATTCATTCCGCTGCTACCTTTCCCTGCACAATCGGGAACACCTTGGCATCCCGGAGTGTCAGCGTCGCGCTGATGTAGCCCTTGCGGCCATCCTCATAGGTCACTTCTGTCTTGGTCGAGACGGTCTGCGACCCATCATAAAGTGCTTTGACCAGATCGTGGAACTTGTCCTCCACAATTCGCCGCCGCACTTTTCGCGTCCGGGTCATCTCGCCATCATCCGCGTCCAATTCCTTATGCAGGATCAAGAAACGGTGGATCTGGCAACCCGACAGCATCTCGTCTTGCGCGACCGAAGCATTGACCTCTTCCACATGCTTTTGAACCGCGTCCAAAACGCTCGGATGGCCTGCCAACTCTTGATAGGACGAATAAGAGATATTGTTGCGCTCGGCCCAGTTTCCGACGGCTTGCAAATCAATATTGATGAAGGCCGTGCAGCGATCCTTGCCGTTGCCAAACACCACTGCTTCCAAAATATTTGGGTAGAACTTCAGCTTGTTCTCGACGTATTTCGGCGCAAAAAGGCTGCCGTCTTCCATCTTACCCACATCTTTGGCACGATCGATGATCCGCAAATGCCCGGTGCCCGGCTCGATAAAGCCCGCATCCCCAGTCGCAACCCAGCCTTCCGCATCCTTGGTAGATGCAGTGCTTTCGGGGTTCTTGTAATACGACTCGAACGTGCCCGGCGAGCGGTAGAAAACCTCGCCATTATCGGCAATCCTCAACTCTACACCAGGCGCAGGCACACCCACCGTATCATCGCGCACTTCACCATCCGGCTGAACAGTGATGAACACCGATGCTTCCGTTTGGCCATAAAGCTGTTTGAGGTTGATCCCCAGCGAACGATAGAAGCTGAAGATCTCCGGACCAATCGCTTCACCCGCCGTATAGCCGACCCGCACATTGGTAAAGCCCAAGGTGTTCTTCAAAGGCCCGAACACAAACAGATTGCCCAAAGCGTATTTCATCCGATCCATCAAGCCTACTGGCTTGCCGTCCAAGATCGCAGGCCCCACGCGACGCGCATGCGCCATGTAGTGATCGAACAGACGCTTTTTGAACCGGCTCGCATCTTCCATGCGGATCATGACATTGGTCAGCATGCCCTCGAACACGCGTGGCGGCGCAAAGAAATAGGTGGGCCCGATCTCGCGCAAATCCGTCATCATCGTCTCGGGGCTTTCCGGGCAGTTTACACAGAACCCACTCCAATACGCCTGACCGATCGAAAAGATGAAATCGCCGACCCATGCCATTGGCAGATAGGCCAAGACCTCTTCCCCCAAGGCCAGCTTGTCGAACTCACACGAGCTTTTGGCGCTCTCAATGATATTGCGGTTTGACAGGACCACGCCCTTGGGCTTGCCCGTCGTGCCCGATGTGTAAAGCATCACGCATGTCGACGCATAGGTCAGCTTGGCTTGGCGGGCTTCCAGATCGGGCGTGAACTCGTCGCGTGCAGCACGCCCCTGCTCTTGCACATGCGAGAACTGGTGCAATTTGTGATGATCGTATTTCCTCAACCCGCGCGGATCGAGATAGATCATGTGTTCAAACAGAGTCAGGCGATCTTGAATGTCGATCACCTTATCGACCTGCTCTTGGTCTTCAACGATCGCAAAGCGCGCGCCGCAATGATCCAGCACATAGGCCATCTCTTCGGCAGCGCTGTCATTGTAAACTGGGACAGGGATCGCCCCAACAGATTGCGCCGCCACCATTGACCAATAAAGCTGTGGGCGGTTCGACCCGATAATGGCGATGAAATCGCCCTCATTGACCCCCAAATTGATCAGGCCCAGAGCAAGATCATCGATCTCGCGCTTGATGTCCGACCACGTCCAGGTTTGCCAAATCCCGAATTCCTTTTCGCGATAAGCGGGCTTGTCCGCAAACCGCGTGGCGTTCCGCTGCAAAAGCGCCGGTATGGACGCCAATCCATCCGCCGCCTGAGACGACTGTGCCAAGTTTTATCCTCCCATGTCGCCCGAGTAACCGGGCATGGTTCGCCACTAACGGGCGATTCTCCCGAGTACCAAAGGTGCAGGCCCAGACTGACCCGTCAACTTTTTCCTGATGTTTTCCCAAACCTTGCGAATTGTTACATGGGGTATACCGCCGCTTTCCGTGGGCCACGCCCGGTGCTAGCGATGATCAAGGAGGAACGCTCATGGCGCTTGGCGATGCCTATGTCTCAGTGATGACAACCGCAGGGCTGAACCTGATTCAGCAAGCGCTTTCTATTTATGATAGCGACCTGCGCTTGGTTATTTGTAACCGTCCGTTTCAAGAAATGTTCAACCTGCCGGTCGAGCATACAATGCCGGGCGCAGAATTCGCCGAAACCATTCGCTTGCTGGCCCAACGCGGCGAATATGGGGAAATAACCGACATTGAAGACATGGTGCGCCTGCGCGTCGAGCAGGCCCGCGCCTTCATTCCACATTATATGGAACGTACGCGCCCGGATGGCAGCACGATCAGCGTAGAAGGCTCCCCACTGCCGACCGGGGGCTGGGTCACCGTCTACACCGATATTTCGCGGGTAAAGACACAAGAATCATTGTTGCGCGCCCGCTCCGCAGAGCTTTCCGACAAAGTATTCGCCTATGCCGAAGAGCTGGCCGCCAAGAATCGTGAACTCGCCGCCACGATCACCGCTCTGGAAGAAATGAAACGCCAATTGACCGAAACCGAGGCCCGCACGCGACTAACGACGGAAATGATGCCCGCTCACATCGCGCATGTGAACCGCCGAGGCGTCTACACCTTCTCAAACCGTCGCCTCAATGCGGTCATGCCCGGCAGGCCCTCGAACATCGTCGGTCAGCCCATTTCCGTGGTTCTGGGGGAGCAGATTCATCAAGCAATTCGCCCGAACCTCGACCAAGCGTTTTCCGGTTCGGCCTCTGTGGTTGAGTTTACCGCCGAAGAAAGCGGGCGGCGGATCAGAACTGCGTTGACCCCTGACCGAGCGCCCTCGGGCGAATTACAAGGCGTCTACATCCTATCGATGGATGTGACCGAAGAAACCCAAGCCCGTTCTGCTTTGCAACAAACACGCCGTCGCGAAATGGCCGCGCAACTCACCTCGGGCTTGGCACATGATTTCTCCAACCTGCTGACCATCGTTCTGGGCAGTCAATCCCGTCTCAAGCGCTTTGATCTACCCGAGGGCGCCCATGATCTGGTCGCAGCAACACTTTCTGCGGCGCAACGCGGTGGCGCGCTGTTAAATCGTATTGCTGACATCACCACCAGTCGCGAATGGCGAGCACTTCCTACCAACCTCTCCGCCTTGCTTTCCGATCTGGAAACGCTTGCTTTTCCGGCCCTTTCGCCAGAGGTTCGCTTTGAAATCATCAACGAAATCCCCGATAAATTCGTGCTCCTCGACAGTGGCATGGTCCAAGATGCGCTTCTCAATCTCATTCTAAACGCTCGTGATGCGCTCGATGGTGCGGGGCAAATCCAGATCACTGTTTCATCCGTGCAAGAAACTTGGGTGGATTTCACGGTTGCCGATACCGGACCCGGTTTTTCTGAGGTGGCTCTCGAGCATGCGCTGGAACCTTTCTTTACCACAAAGGGTGGTGAGGGGTCTGGCCTTGGGTTGGCGATGGTCTATGACATGGCCAAACTTGCCGGTGGGCGGGTGCGGGTAACGAATGCGCCAGAAGGGGGCGCGCAGGTCAGTTTGCGGGTGCCGCTGCGCGTAGCCAATGCCTCGCCCGTTCCGGGTTTGATCCTTTTGGTCGAAGACAGCGATGACATCCGCGCCTCGGTGCGTGAGATGATCACCGCAATGGGCCATGCGGTGATTGAAGCCACAAGCGTCACGGAAGCCCTCACGCTTCTGGCGGAAGTCCCTGAAATCACGCAAGTTCTCTCAGATATCTCTTTGGAGGGCGAGCAAACGGGGCTCGATCTGGCCTTGCATCTCAAGCGCGCGAATGTGTTAACCTGCCTGATGACCTCCCTGCCCACCGATCACACGCTTCATCTAGAGGCCCGACTGATTTCGCCGGTTTTGCACAAACCTTTCACTTCGGCCGAGCTGTCGGCTCATTTGACACGATTTGAGTCTTCGACATGACCACTGCTCCCCTTGTTTCCATCCTCGACGACGAACCCGCCATTCGCATCATGTTGGCCCATGCCCTTGAAGAGGCTGGATTTCGTACCATGAGTTTTGGGCGGGCGACGGAGTTTGAGGCGGCGTTGCGGATGGCGGTGCCGGATGTTTGTTTGGTTGATCTGTCCTTGCCAGATCGCGATGGGCTGACTTTGGTGCATCGGCTGGCATTGGAACAGGGGGCGACGGTGATCATTATTTCGGGCCGCGCGCAGGTGCAGGACCGGGTGACTGGCCTTGAGTTAGGAGCGGATGATTACATCATAAAGCCCTTCGACCCGGCAGAGGTTGTGGCGCGAATCCGAGCGAGATTACGCCGAGACAAGTCTACGCAACCCGTTGGAAATACGGCACATTTCTCAGGGTGGACGGCTCATTTCGACAGCTACATCCTGTCAGAAGCAACCGGAGAGGAGACCCCGTTTTCCCATGCCGAAGGCGAGGTCTTGCGGCTCTTTCTTGAGCGGCCAAAACGGCTGGTGAGCCGGGCGGCGATGCAGGAAATTCTGGGCGGTGTGGCGGGTGAGAGTTTTGACCGGGCGATGGATGTGCGAATTTCACGGCTTCGCACCAAATTGCGGGAAGATCCGAAAAACCCACGCCTTATCAAGACGATATATGGTGCGGGCTATATTTTCCTCGGTGAGGTCAGCTGGAGCTGACGCCCGACGCAACAGGTATGATTTACGTATGTTTGACGTCTGGTTTGCGTCATGACGCAAACCCGTCCGACGGGTTGGGAATAGGTCAGTTCTGACTGCGCTGAACCGCACGGGCCAAGACCCTCAGACCCGTGACCAAATCGGCCTCATCCGTGTCTTCGGCAAAGTCATGGCTGATGCCATTGATGGAGGGGACAAAGAGCATGGCCGCAGGCATCAGCCGCGACACGCCCGTAGCATCATGCAACGCGCCCGAAGGCATATCCCGCCACGCGCCGGGGCATTCCGCCTCGGCGGCATCAGACAAGGCCGCGCGCAAATGCGGCGCCATGGCGACAGGGTCAAGCCCCAGCATCGGCCCATAGGAGAGTGACAGACCACGCGCGGTGCTGACCTCGGTCAAAAGCGCGCGGATCGCCGCCTCCATGGCCGCGAGCCGTGCAAGATCGCCATCCCGCCATTGCATGGAAAAGCGACATTCACCGGGAATGACGGAATGCGCGCCGGGATGCAGCACCACATGGCCTATGGTCCAGACGCTGTCGGGGGTAACGATCCCGGCCAGCCGTTCGGGCAGGCGTGCGGCCACCTCGGCCAGCCCTTGAAACGCATCGCGGCGCAGATGCATCGGTGTGGTGCCCGCATGGTTTTGCGCCCCTTTCAGCGTGACGACCATATCGCGGATACCGACAATCGCGGTGACCACCCCGACCTTTTCGCCAGCGGCATCAAGCCATGGGCCTTGTTCGATATGCATTTCGATATAGCCCGAAAACCGGGATGGATCGACCGGGCCAGTGACCCGCGCGCCCAAGGCCCGGCGAGCCACCCCCAAGAGATGGCCATCGCGATCGGTCAGGTCATCGGCGGCCTCTTGTGAGAGTGTGCCGGACCAGACCGCACTGCCCGTGGTCACGCCAAAGCGGCCTTCTTCGTCTTGGAATGACACCACCGAGACGCGCGGCCCCCCTGCTTCGCGCGCGGCACGCGCCACCTCGAGCCCGGCAATCACCCCCAGCGCCCCATCAAGCCACCCCCCCTCGGGCTGGGTATCGGAATGCGAGCCGAGCAACACAGAGGGGCCATCCTCGGGGCATAAACCAAAGAGATTGCCCATCGCGTCCATCTCGACCCGCAACCCTGCGGCGCGCATCTGCGCGGCCAGCCAATCGCGCGCGGCAATCTCGGCCGGGTCATAGGCGCGACGCACCACCCCTTTGCCCGGCCCGGCGGCGCCAATCGTGCGAAGCTGGTGGAGATCTGCCAGAAAACGGGTGGGGTTGATCTGCATCTTGCGGCTCCTGTGACGGCGATGGACGCATCATGAGGCCCCGCCGGCGCGGCGCAAGTCTTTCGTGCCGCTCCTGTGCGAAAGCAAGCGCTTGTGGGGACTGCGGGAGCCTCCGGCGGGGATATTTGACGCAAGAAGAGCCAAAGCGCGCCCGCATGCGCCCTGCCTGCATGCGCCCAGCCTGGCCCGCATGCGCCCAGCCCGCGTGAGCGGTGCCGAGAGAGCGGCGGCGGTGTGGGTGCGGGGCATCTTGCACCTTGCGGGCGCGCGCATTAGGCGGGAGGGGCAAGCAAGGAGAGCCGCATGAGCACCATCACCTTGATCCGACATGGGCAAGCCAATTCTGCGGCGCGCGATGAGACGAGCTATGATCAATTGTCTGAACTCGGGCATCAGCAGGCCCGGTGGCTTGGTGCCTATTTTCGGACTGTCGAGGAGCCTGTGACGCGGGTCTATTGCGGCACATTGCGGCGGCATCGCGAGACTGTTGCGGGGATGGCCTTGGCCCCGGCGGCACGAGAAGATGCGCGGCTTAATGAATTGTCGTATTTTGGAATGGCAGAGATTGCGGCGCGGGTGCATGGGCTGAAACATCCCGAGGGGCGCGAGGAGTTTGCCGCGCATATGCCCAAGCTTTTCAAGCTGTGGCAGGAAGGGGCGCTGCCAGATGCGCCCGAGCCGTTTGACGGGTTTTCGGCGCGGGTGGCCGAAGCCATCGCAGAGATCGCAGCGGGCACCGGGCCTGCGGTGGTGGTCACCTCGGGTGGATTGATTGGCATGGTGATGCGGCAGGTGATGGGCCTGTCGATTGAGGCGATGTCACATGCCTGTCTCGCCATCATGAACACCTCGGTGCATCAATTGCATCCGGTCGCGGGGCGGCCAATTTTGGTGCAGTTCAATGCGGTGCCGCATCTGGATGCGCCAGAGCGGCGATTTGCCCGCACGCATCTGTAACCCCCCTTTCGGGCGGGCGCGGTGCGGAGTAGGCTCCACCGCGATCTTGAGGAGAATTCCATGACACATATCTGGGTGCGCGCCGAGCAGCGGCCGAATGAAGACCGCGTTGGGCTGACGCCAGCGGGAGCGGCGGCGTTGATCGCCAAGGGATATCGGTTGACAGTCGAGGAGAGCCGGACGCGGGCGATTGGCCTAGAGGGCTATCGTGCAGCCGGCGCAGAGATTGCGGCTGAGGGGTCATGGCCAGAGGCGCCGCGCGACGCCATCATCTTTGGCCTGAAGGAATTGCCGGAAGATGGCACGCCATTGCCGCATCGTCACATCCTTTTTGGGCATGCGTATAAGGGGCAGTCGGCGGGGCGGACCTTGCTGGAGCGGTTCAAGGCCGGGGGCGGGACGCTTTATGATCTTGAGTATCTGGTGGATGAGAGCGGTCGGCGCGTGGCGGCTTTTGGCTATTGGGCCGGGTTTGCCGGGGCGGCTGTGACGGTAAAGGCGTGGTTGGCGCAGCAGTGGGATCAGGTTTGTGGACCGGTGGGGGCCTATGCGAGCCGGGATGCTTTGGTGGCGGAGTTGGAAGAGGAATTGGCCGTGCTGGGGGGGCGGTTGCCTTCGGCGTTGGTTATTGGGGCCTTGGGGCGGGTTGGGCGCGGGGCGTCGGACTTGTGCGAGGCCTTGTCGATGCCCGTGACGCGCTGGGACATGGCGGAGACTGCATCGGGGGGGCCATTCCCGGAGGTGTTAGAGCATGACATTTTCCTCAATTCGATCCTCGCCATGCCGGGCTGTCCGGTGTTTGTGCCTGCCGAGGCAACCGGAGCGGCGCGGCGTTTGAGCGCGATCGGGGATATTGCCTGTGATCCGACCTCGGATTTCTCGCCGGTGAAGGTGTATGATCGCACGACGACATGGGAGGAGCCGGTGATCAGGGTGCATGACGCGCCCCCACTGGACGTGATGGCGATCGATAATTTGCCTTCGATGTTGCCCAAGGAATCGTCAGAGGATTTTGCCGCGCAACTGTTGCCGCATTTGTTGGAGCTGGAGGCGCTGGAGGCGGGTGTTTGGGGGCGGGCGCAGGCCACGTTTGCCAAGCATATTGCGGCGGTGTGAGATGACGCCCAGTTTGGCGATTGGCTATCTTGCGGCGATTATGGGCACGGTGTGCTGGATCCCGCAGGCGGTGCAGGTGTGGCGGACGCGCGATACGCGCTCGCTGTCGCTGATGGCCAATTTGATGTTTCTGGTCACGGTTATCTTGTGGCTGATTTATGGGGTGATGATCCTCGATGTGCCGTTGATCGTGGCGAATGTGGTGTCGACCACGGCGATGATTACGATCGTGGCGGCGAAGCTGAAATTCAAGTGAGGGAGTGAGGGAATGACGATTCATTGGTGCGGCACGGGGTTGTCGGCAGTGCCGGGGCTGCGGCGGTTGATTGCGGCGGGCTATCCGGTGACGGTGTGGAACCGCACTGTGAAGAAGGCGCAGGATGCGGTGGGCGATGTGGCCACGGATATTCGCGCCTTTGACATGGAGGCCGTCGCGGTGGCCTTGCAGCCGGGTGATGTGGTGGTGTCGATGTTGCCGGGTGATTGGCATGTGCCGCTGGCCAAAGCCTGCCTTGCGGCGGGGGCGCAGTTTGTGTCGTCGTCTTATATTGCGCCGGAAATGCGGGCACTTGATGATGCCGCGCGCGAGAAGGGCCTCGCTTTCGTGAATGAGGTGGGGCTTGATCCCGGCATTGACCATTTGATGGCGCATCAATTGGTGGATGAGTACAAGGCCTCGGCCGCGTTTGACCCCAAGAACCACCTGAGCTTTTTGAGCTATTGCGGTGGTGTGCCAAAAATAGCCAATCCGTTCCGCTACAAATTCTCATGGTCGCCCTTGGGTGTGCTCAAAGCGCTGCGCTCGCCGTCGCGCTCGCTTAAGGATTACAAGGAATTCAAGGTGGATCGGCCATGGAATGCCATCACCACCTACACCGCCCCTCTGAAGACGCCAGAAGATTTCGAGGTTTATCCCAACCGCGACAGCTATCCCTTCATGGAGCAATACCATTTCGATCCGAATTGGCCGGTCAAGACCTTCGTGCGCGGCACGCTGCGGCTCAATGGCTGGGCCGAAGCCTGGAAGGATGTCTTTACCGAGATCGAAACGCTGACGGGGCCTGAGGGCGATGCACGGCTGAAGGACATGTCGGACGGGTTCTGGGAGAACAACGCCTATGATGAGGGCGAGCCGGACCGGGTGGTCTTGGTGGTGGATCTGAAGGCCGAGAAAGACGGCAAAGCAGTCTGGCACAAGACCTATGTGATGGACGCTTGGGGCGACGCAAAGGGCACCGCGATGGGCCGTTTGGTGTCGATCCCGGTGAGCCTTGCCGTGGAAGCGGTGCTGAAGGGCACGATTGCGCCCGGCGTTTCGGCGGCCCCGTCTGAACCTGCAATGGTGGCCGATTGGATGGCGACGATTGGCGGGCTCTGCCAACATCTCGACGTGGTCGATAATATTTAACTGGGGGGTCTGCTGTTTGGCGCAGCCTGACGCATCACCTCAGGACAAAAGAAAACCGCCCGGGGAAACATTCGCTCCGGGCGGTTTTTTCAGCGCGATTTGACCTCAACCAGAGGCGACAGGACCGTGGGCGCCGGGGGAAAAGGCACCTGACGTCCCACCGTGGGAGTCGGCTGGGGCAGAATACTTGCTGAAAGTGCCACGCGGATGATCTGATCGGCATCCGGCGGGATGGAGGCTGTGGCAGGTGATGTGACGGCAAGGACGCTCAACAAGGCGCCGAGCAAGCCGTTGCGAAAGTTTGAACGATAGCGCATTTCACATCCTCCTGCCGCAGCATGTCACCTTGTGATCAGCGCAGGTTGCGCGCGTCGAACGCGGCGACGTCAGACACTGTGGTGTTGGTCGAGTAGACCGAGAGATCAACCTTGTCCGCCGAGATGAACGCCAAGTCGGATTCGGTGTAGACCTGCTCAGCAGGCACCATGACCGTAGCGAATTCTGCCACTTGGGTCAGAGCGCCCAAAGCCGCGTCACGCTCGGTGTCGGCAAAAGTGGGGGCAGTCATGGCCGATGCGGAGGTGGCGAGGAGGGCGGCTGCGATCGTTGCATATGCGAGTTTCATTTGGTTTTCCTTTCAGATGCGCGTCTGTGCGCTGTTGCAATTTTAAGTCTGTGTGCCGGGGATCATTTCCGCGGCTTGGTGAGTTAGAGATGCGCTCACCCCGAGCATTTTGCAAAACACGCCCGCTCTCTAAGTTGTGAGAAATCCGGACCTTGACGCTGAATGACACTGACAGACCCCATAAAAATCTGGCCTACATGACTGTTATTATGCTTTTTCTCGAATTCGTGAGAATGAGTCACGCCGAAGTGAGCAAAGATTTCACCCCGGCGTGCGCCGCTACCCCTTTGGGTGTGTTACGGGTTAGATATTGATGTGCAAATTTGCACAAATCCACTCTGAAACCTTGCAGTCGAGCGGATCAGTGCCCGCCCATCAGGTCATTTTCGAGATCGGTTACATCGATACCCATGGCCTCCAGCCCGGTTTCAAGGTGTTCGGGCAAATGCGGTGTGCCTGTCAGGTAATCTTCGGTAGGGGCTGTCGCTTCGGCAAAAGCCGTGTCGAGCGCCTCGTCGAGATCTGCGGCGTCGAATGTGCCGCGCCCGATCCACATACAGGCCACAAGGCCCGCTTGTTCGTCTTGGTCCAAGCCTGCGATGAAGGCGCGCAACTCCAGCTCTGCCGCACGGCTGGAGTCGCGCGCCAGAAAGATCACTTGGGCAATTTTCTCGGGGGAAATCGGCAGGTCTGTCACGGCATCTCTCCTGTTCAAGCAAGAAGAGCATGGGCCGTGATCACGTGGAGCGCTTTGATCCTACGCAAAGAGACGGTAATAAAGCCAATCGGGCAAGACCTGTGCGCCCCGAAACACCCACGAGAAAACGCGGGGGAAATTCGCCTTGAACCGCTGCGGACGGGCCATCAGGCGCATCATATGCGTGGCGGCGGTTTCGGGGGTCATCAGGAAGGGCATGGCGAAGTCGTTCTTTTCGGTCAGCCGGGTCTTGATGAAGCCGGGGTTGGCGAGTTGCACATGCACGCCTGAGCCACGCAAATCGGCGTAAAGGCTTTCTGCCAACACCATGCAGCCCGCTTTCGACGCCGCATAACCGACTGCGCCGGGCAGGCCCCGAAAGCCAGAGAGCGAGCCTGTGATCACGATATGCCCGGTGCCGCGCGCAATCATTTGCGGCAGCACGGATGAGACCGCGCGGATCGCGCCGGTAAAGTTGATATCGGCCATCGCTTCGGCTTGGCGCGCATCGAGTTTTTGCGCGCGCATCGGCCAGTAGACACCTGCCAGCCAGATCATGCCATCAATCTGGCCTGCCTTGGTGGCCGCGGCTTCGACGCTGTCGCTATGCGCCACATCGCACGGCAGCACAGTGGCTGGGCCGGGCAAAGTGGCGGCGAGTGCGGTCAGGCGCTCCTCTGATCGCGCAGAGAGCAGCACCTCGGCCCCGGCTTGGGACAATTGCAGCGCAAGCGCCGCCCCCAACCCCTCGGAGGCGCCGATGAGCCAGTAGCGCTTGCCTGCAAAGCTCATCTGGTGCCCTGTCGGATGGTCGCGACGAGTTCGGCCACTTTCAGCCCGAATTTGCGAAATTGCGAGCGGTTGACCAAGGTGCCGCCCGGCACAAGATACATCCAGTCGTTGACGTCAAGCACATGGCCGCCCGCATCGGCAGGCAGTTGCAGGCGGTAGCGCAGATGCAGCGCGTTGCCGCTTTGCTTGCCCCGACCTTCGCCAATCACATCCGCAGCAGTGGCGGTGACTTGGCCATCATTGCCCAAGGCAAGCCGCCATTCGCGCGATTGAGTGGCGCCGCTGTCGTAGCGGAAATGCTCTTGCATGACGCCATGCGAGCCGGTCCATTCGGCGTTGAAATCTGCGGTGAAACGGGAGCTGACGCGCCCGAGGGGGCCAAAGATGACACCATCGCAGATCATTGGCCCATTGAGGTGGGCGCGCAGGTCAAGCCGCTCGCCTTGGGCGACGGCATAGTCAGTCGGGCGCTGGGCGGCAAAGCTGGCCAGCTTGCTGCGCGCGACAGTGCCGCCAAATGCGGTGGCGGCGCCGAGAGCAAAAAGAACGGGTTCCATGGATCAAACCTCCCTTAAACGGGCAAGTAGAAGAATTGCGGCAGCTTTCAACAGACACGGCAAACCCGCATAGGCGAAACTGAGCGCGCCGAGGGCTTGGGGGGAGTTTGAAAGGCCGGGGGTGAAACCTGCCAGATCGAGGGCAGGCAGAAGCAACAAGGCGGCAATGGCGAGTGTGGCTTTCGAGACAAAGGACCAAAGGCCAAAGCCCGAAGTGGCCGTGGGTGCAATCGCCGCCATCCGCGTGGCAAAGAGCGCGGGCAGCAGCACCATATCTGCGCCCAGTGCCGCGCCAGAGGCCACGCAAATCAGCGCAAAGGCCCAGCCATCGCCCTGACCGAGAAAAAGCGCGCCGCCAAAGGCGCCGATGGACAGCACCATCGCCGAGAGGAGCACCCGACGTGCACCGTGGCGCAGGGCGGCGCGCGCCCAAAGCGGCGCAGCCAAGGCCGCCGACAGGAAGAAAGCCAGTAAGAGCGGGCCTTCCCATCCGGGAAGCGCAAGGCGGCTTTCAACGAAGAACAGGAAAAGCGTGGAGGAGACAGCGACCGGGGCCGCGTTGAGGAGCGCGATCACCAAAAGGCGGCGCGCGATCGGGTCGCGCAAAACAGGGGCAAAGCCGCCATCCGGTTGGACCACGGCCGACCATTGCCCGCGCATTGCCCAATAGGCCAGACCGCAAAGCCCAACAAAGCCCAGCGCGAAACCAGCAAAACCACCCAAGACCAGCGGCGCAATAGACGCAAGACACACGCCAATAAGCGCGCCGGTTTCCCGCCACCGCGCCAGTTGCAGATGCCCCGAGGGCCCAAGCCGCGCGGCACTGGCCACTCCTTGGGCATAAAAAAGAATGGTGAGAAACGAATAGGCGGAAAACACGCCCGCAAGCGTCACCGCAAACCACAAAAGAGGGGACACAGGCGGCGTCACCGCGAAAAGCCCGAGCATCGAAAGCGCCATCACCCCCAGCGCCAGTGCAACAGCCAGACCGCGCGCCTGTATGCGCCCGGCAAGCCGCCCGAAAAACGGATCTTGCACCACGTCGAGCAGGCGCAAACCAAACAGCACCGCCCCCAAGGCCGCCAGAGAAACGCCATAGCTGTCGACATAGGCCTTTGGCGCATGCAGATAAATCGGCAAACCCGCCGCAGCAAGCAGCGCAGCAAACAGCGAGAAGGCGGGCAAGCGCACCGCCTGTGGAGCCGTTTGGGCGATCACCGCGACACCTCTTGTGTTGGAGGCTCGGGCCGATCGCGATAGGTGGCGCCCTTGAGCTTGAGCCGCAGCGCTTGCCAATAGATCAACGCCAGCACCCGCCGTGCGCCGAAGGGACGGCGCAGCATCGCACCCAGCAGCCCCGAGGTGGTGAGCGGGCGACGCTTGCCGCAAAGCGTGGCGATCACGCCCCCATTGCCCGCGCTGAAGTCGATCCAGATCCCGATCCGGTCAGCGCGGATATCGAAGCGGAACTCATATTGCCCCTCGATGCCCTGAAACGGCGAGACGTGGAAAATCTTGCCCGCCAGCAAGCGGTCCTCGGCGCTGATTGGCCCAAGGTCATCGCGGTGACAGAGATAGGAATGGCGGTCGCCAAAGGTGTTGGACACTTCGGCAATGACCACCCGCAGCGCACCCGCCTCATCACGGCAAAGCCAGAAGGAGACAGGGTTGAAGACATGGCCGAAAATGCGCGGCTGGGTGAGCAATTCAATCCGCGCAGGACGCGGCAGATCATGCGCGCTCAGCACCTCTCGCACCCAAGACGCGCCCCGGCCCTGTTTCGGCGCGCCGCCGTGATCACTGTCCTGCACAGAGGCCAGATTGCCACGATTGCGGGCAAAAAGGCGCGGGCCCTTTACCGGGGCTTCAGCGTCAAAAAGCACATAATCCACGCCGTAGCGAAAGGCATTTTGAACCGCGCCCCGGCGGCCATGCCACGTATGCCCAACAAGTTGGTCTACGCCATTCATTGCGCGGCCATCATCCGCACCTGAGTGCGGCGCATCGTCTCGACCACCTCAACCGCCGAGGCAAGGCCATCTTCGTGGAAACCATGCCGCATCCAAGCGCCACAAAACCACGTCGCCCGCGTGCCATTCATCAGCCGCACCCGATCCTGTGCCGCCAGGGCCGCCAGATCATAGACCGGATGACGCAGAGTGACTTGATCATAAATCAGGTCTTCGCGGATGGGGCGGGTGGAGTTCAGCGTTACAAAATGCGGGTCATCTTGCGGGATGGGCTGGAGGCAATTCATCCAATACGTCAGATCAATATGATCGGAGTTTTTCTGGGCCGTCTCGGTATAATTCCAGCTCGACCAGACCCTTTTGGAGTGCGGCATGACAGAGGGATCAGCATGCAGCACGATGGCGTTGGGTTGATACGTAACCGCGCCAAGGTTGGCGCGCTCTTCGGCAGATGCATCGCTCAGAAGGCGCAGACTGTCATCGGAATGCGTGGCGAAGATCACTTCGTCAAACTTGGTCCATTCGCCTTCCTGCACCCGCAAATCGACGCCACCTTCTTGCGGGCGGCGCACCGCAGCCACAGGCGCGCCCAAGCGCAGCGTCACGCCTTGCTGGCGCATCGCCGCTTCGAGCCGCGACACATATTGCACCGAGCCGCCCTCCACAGTGAACCATTGATGCTGGCCGGTGTGGTTCAGGAGCGCATGATTTTCAAAGAAACGGATCATGGCATGGGCCGGAAAATCCATGATTTTCTCCACGGGCGTGGACCAGATCGCCCCTGAAAGCGGCAGGAGGTAGTAATCGCGGAACCAATCGCCAAGCCGCATCTTTTGCAAGAAGTCACCAATGGTGAGGGATTTGTCCTCTGCCATGGCCAGCGCGTGTTTGTTAAACCGGAACACATCGCGCAGCATTCCGAGGTAGCGCGGATTGGCTATGTTGTGGCGTTGAGCAAAGACCGCATTGAGGCCTGCCAGACCGTATTCCAAAGCTCCCCCGCGCAGCGAGGCACCAAAAGACATGTTCGATTTGACCACAGGCACATTGAGCCGCTGAAACAGCGCCGCCATATGCGGATAATTCGCATAGTTGAACACGATGAAGCCCGTATCGACGGGTTGATCGCCCCGCTTGCCTGCGATGATCGTGCGCGCATGCCCGCCCAAACGCGGCTCGGCCTCAAACAGCGTGACGTTGTGGTGATCGGCCAGAAGATGCGCTGCGCCCATACCAGAGATCCCGCCCCCGATCACAGCAATGTTTCGGCGGGGCATCGTGCCTGCTTCAAAGGGCATGGGGTAAGCTCCTGAATTCAACTTATTGCCAGTGATACGCGCTCGGGCGGCAAATGGATTGGTTTTCTTTCAAAACTTCGGCCAAATCGGCAAAGACCCGCTTAAATGTCAAAAAAACCTCTCTTCCGACGATTTCGGGGTGATCCAAATTCGCGCAGCCTGCGTATTGCGGATATGTTGACAGAAAGCGAGCTCTTTGAAGTGCCCACCATCTCGCATGCGCGCCGCGCGCATGTTAGGTTGAGTGCTGTGAAGGAACCGCAACGGAAAATCAGCAAAGTGACGGCAACGCCAGACGACACGCAAAAATGGATCGACCTGATGATTGCGCTGCGCGACCATCAGGACCGCACGGCTTTTGTGCAATTGTTCGAGCACTTTGCCCCGCGCGTGAAAGCATTTTTGATGCGCGGTGGCATGGATCGGGGAAAAGCCGAGGAATGCGCGCAAGACGTGATGACCACGCTCTGGACCAAGGCGCATTTGTTTGACCCCACGCGGGCGTCGGTGGCGACTTGGGTGTTCACGATCGCTCGGAACCGCCGGATCGACCTCGCACGGAAAGATCGGCGGCCCGAACCAGAGGACCTCGATTGGGGGCCTGCTTCGGAACCGGACCAATCCGAGGCCTTGGCCTTGCAGGAAGACACAGAAACTTTGGGCCGGGCAATTGCGGCCCTACCTGAAAAACAGCGTGAATTGATTGAAAAAGCCTATTTCGGCGACTTATCGCATAGCGAAATCGCAGAAATAACGGGCTTGCCCCTTGGCACGATCAAATCCCGCATCAGATTGGCGCTGGACAGGTTGCGCCATGCGCTTGGATGAGAAGATGAATATGACCACGATTAAGCACCACCTCACAGACGCACTTTTGATGGGCTATGCAGCGGGCACCCTGCCCGAGGCCTTTAGCCTAGTGGTCGCCACGCATCTGTCGATGTGCGATGAATGTCGCGCTCAAGCCGCGAGTTTTGACGCGGTGGGCGGCGCAGTTCTGGAAGGCGGCGAGACGGTATCGATGGACGCAGGCAGTTTGGCGGCCACCTTGGCGCGTATCCAAGGCGTGACCCCTGAGGCCGCGCCAAAGGCACCGCACGCCAAGGCGCGCAAGGCCGGGGATCTGCCAAAGCCGTTGCTTGACTACATCGGGGGCGATCTTGATGCCGTGCGCTGGCGTCCAGTTGGCATGGGGGTGCGGCAGGCCATCCTGACCACTGCCAAAGGTGCGACGGCACGGCTCTTGTATATTCCCGCTGGCACCG
>DOOI01000089.1:22996-23126 GCA_003512825.1 Paracoccaceae bacterium
CCTTGGTGCTGAAGGGCGCGTTTCGTGATCAGACCGATCATTTCGGACCGGGTGACGTAGAAGTGGCCAACGAAGATCTTGAGCACACGCCTGTCGCAGACATCGGTGAGGATTGCATCTGCCTTGCCGC
>DOOI01000065.1 GCA_003512825.1 Paracoccaceae bacterium
CGCTCGGGATCCGCACGCGCGACCAGGTTGGCGCAAGCCTGAAGGCTCATCCGAGCAAATCCGGGTTGAAGGCATCGGTGATCACCGCCTCTGACAGGCCGCCGGGCTTATCGACAACCTCAACACCCGCAGCGCTGAGCTGCGCGCGTATTGCATCCGCCTCAGCAAAATCGCGTGCGGCCTTGGCTTGCCTGCGCGCTTCGATCAGCGCCTCCACCCGCAGGGCCGCATCACCACGGGCCTCTTTGGGACGCCACCAAGTCTCATCTGCGCCCAACAGGCCCAAAAATTGACCCGCCGCCAAAAGCGCCGCAGCATCGCCAGCTTTGGCCAATTCATGCAGCCTTGCCAAAGCCCCCGGTGTGTTCAAGTCATTGGCCACATGGGTAAGAACAGTGTCATCCAAAGCCGCAGGCTCAACCCCTTGCACCAGCTCATGCCATTTGTGCAACGTGCTCGCCGCCTCCTGCGCCTTCTTTTCTGTCCAATCCATTGGCTTGCCATAATGAGTCGACAGAAGAACAAAGCGGATCACCTCGCCCGGAATATCCCGGTTCAGCAAATCGCGCACGGTGAAGAAGTTGCCCAAGGATTTGGACATTTTCTTGCCTTCGACCTGTAGCATTTCATTATGCAGCCAATAGCGCGCAAACCTGCCCTCGGGATGAGCACAGCACGACTGCGCGATCTCGTTTTCATGGTGCGGGAATATCAAGTCATTGCCACCGCCGTGGATGTCAAAACTATCGCCCAAAAGCTCATGTGCCATGGCAGAGCATTCGATATGCCAGCCCGGTCTCCCGCGCCCCCAAGGGCTATCCCAGCCGGGCAGATCGTCGGTAGAGGGCTTCCACAGGACGAAATCCATTGGATCTTCTTTGAAGGGCGCCACCTCGACCCGCGCGCCTGCGATCATGTCGTCAACTGAGCGGCCCGACAGCTTGCCGTAATTGGAATAGGAGCGCACACGGAACAACACGTGGCTTTCTTTTTCATAGGCGTGGCCCTTGGCGATCAGATCATCGATCATGGCGATCATCTGGCCGATGAAGGCCGTCGCGCGCGGCTCATGGGTCGGGCGCAACGTGCCGAGTGCGTCCATGTCGGCATGATACCAAGCGATTGTTTCCTCGCTCCGTTCGGCAATCAAATCCTCGAGTGTGCCGGGTGCACCGGCTTCTTTCCTTGCCAGCGCAGTCGCGTTAATCCTGTCATCGACATCGGTAAAGTTGCGCGCATAGGTAACGTTTTCGGCCCCGTAGACGTGCCGCAGCAGGCGGTAGAGCACATCAAAGACAATCACAGGCCGCGCATTGCCCAAATGCGCGCGATCATAGACCGTCGGTCCACAGACATACATCCGAACATTATTCGGATCGATCGGCGCAAAGTCCTTGATCGTCCGGGATTTCGAGCAGCGCAAGCGAAGCGTGGTCATGACGAAGGCCTCCTTGTGAGGATACAGTCGCGCGCGACTTACCAAACCCCGCCCGTATTGGAAAGCACCCGGCGTCAGTGCCAGCTCAACCATTGACACCATCCCCCTTAAATGGCCCTGTTCGGCCACTGAATGCGAGGGTGGATATGCAGATTTCAAAGCGAATTTCAGGGCTTCTGGGTGGTGGTGCGGATGCGTGGGCACTGTTTTTCCGCTCACGCCGCATGATTGCGGCAGGCATGCCAGTCACGGAGCTAACAATTGGAGAACATGATATCCGCACAGATCCCAGCATTCTGGCGGCGATGAATACTGCGGCAATGCAAGGCGAGACAGGATATGCCGCCATTCCGGGTAGTGATGCGCTGCGCGATACTGTGGCGAAGCGGGTGCAGGCGCGCACGGGCGTGGCGACAAATCGAGACAATGTGCTCATCGTTCCCGGTGGCCAATCCGGGCTTTTCGCGGCCCATCACGCCACCTTGGATGAAGGCGATACCGCGCTTTTCATTGATCCATTCTATGCCACCTACCCTGGCACCATTCGCGGCGTGGGTGCCCTGCCCCGTGCTATCGCCACCCGCCCTGAAAACGGATTTCAGCCGCAAGAGGCAGATATTGCATCTGCCGCCGTGGGGGCCCGCACCCTTTTGATCAACTCGCCCAATAATCCCACAGGTGCCGTTTATGGCCCTGCAACGCTAGAAGGCATTGCCCGCGCCGTCATTGCTCAGGATCTATGGCTCATCTCGGATGAGGTTTATGATACGCAAGTTTGGCAAGGCAGACATATAAGCCCGCGCTCTTTGCCCGGAATGGCAGAGCGCGTTCTTGTGGTGGGCTCGATGTCCAAGAGCCACGCCATGACCGGGTCGCGGATCGGCTGGGTCATTGGACCAGAGGCCGTCATTGAGCACATGACAACCCTCTCCACCCATACAACTTACGGCGTGCCCGGTTTCATCCAAGAAGCTGCGCGCTTTGCGCTCGACGCAGGTCCCGCCCTTGAGCACGATATCGCAATCCCATTCGCTCGAAGGAGGAGCATTGCGCTTGACTTGCTCAAGACACAAAACCTCGTAAAGGCCATCCCGCCCGAGGGCGCCATGTATATGATGCTCGACATACGTGCGACCGGATTGTCGGGCAATGCATTTGCCGAGCGGTTACTTGACGAGGCCTTGATTGCTGTGATGCCCGGGGAAAGCTTTGGCAACTCTGCTGCGGGGCACATACGTGTGGCGCTGACGATCCCGGATGAGGCGTTTGCAGCTGCCTTTTCAAAACTATTGGGCTTTGCCGCGTCCATTGCAAAGTGATCTCTGAAACGGGTTATTTGTAAAGTGGTGTGAAAACGACATCGCGTCGGAAATTGATAAGACGCAAGCCCCCAAAACGGTCACTCTTTGATGAGGGAGTGACCGATGAAAGACATGGATTGGAAGATCGCACTTGTGATCCGCACCATAGGTGCGGAGCGCGGACGCGCGGCCCGCGGACGGCCAGATGAGACGTGCTGGATGCGCCCTTCTCTCTAAAATCCTTGGAGCTAATTTCGATGAACGACCAATCTCCTCGCCGCGCAGGTGGCCGCGAAGCACGCCGGGCTGCGCGTTCAACTGCCCTTCCCGACAATCAACGCCCTGTGCGCGCTGGCCTTTCCGGCGGCCAGTATCGCCCGTTGTCCGACCATGACATGGTCCGTATTCACCACACCGCTCTCGACGCTCTGGAGCAGATCGGCTTGGCAGATGCCCCGCCTTCCGGCGTTGAAATCCTCACCAAGGCGGGCGCAATTTTGGGCGATGACGGGCGCATTCGTTTCCCGCGCGCACTTGTAGAAGATATGCTAGCCAAAGCCGCCCGCGGTATCACTCTGCATGGTCGCGATCCCCGCCATGATCTCGATCTCTCTGGCACACGCGTTCATTATGGCACGGCAGGTGCTGCTGTGCACTTGGTGGATGTCCACGGTCGAGAATACCGCGAAAGCACTGTGCAAGATTTGCACGATGCAGCACGGATCGCGGATCAGCTTGATAACCTGCACTTTTTCCAGCGCGCCATGGTGTGCCGCGATATAGCGGACAATCTAGAGATGGACCTCAACACCATCTATGCGTGCTGTGCAGGCACGAAGAAACACATTGGTGTTTCTTTTACCGACCCTGATTTTGTCGATGACGGCTTTGAGCTTTTGCACATGATCGCAGGCGGCGAAGATCAATGGCGCGCGCGACCCTTTATATCCAACTCCAATTGCTTCGTCGTCCCGCCAATGAAATTTGCGACCGAAAGCTGCAAGGTGATGGAAAAGGTCATCGCGGGCGGCATGCCAGTCCTGTTGCTTTCTGCTGGTATGGCAGGGGCTACAGCCCCCTCGACTGTGGCGGGCGCGATTGTGCAGGCGGTCGCCGAATGCTTGGCGGGCGTTGTTTATGTCAACGCAATTGCCCCCGGCCATCCCGCGATTTTCGGCACTTGGCCATTTGGGCTTGATTTGCGAACGGGTGCCATGACGGGTGGATCAGGCGAACAGGCGCTGCTGACTGCTGGCTGTGCTCAAATGCACCAATTTTACAACCTGCCCGGTGGCGCAGCGGCGGGCATTGCCGACAGCAAATTGCCCGACATGCAAGCAGGATGGGAGCAAATGTGCTCGAATGTCATGGCAGGTCTTGCAGGCTTGAATATGGTTTACGAGGCCGCTGGCATGCATGCGTCCTTGCTTGGCTTTTGCCACGAAAGCCTGATCTTGGGTGATGACATCATTGGCCAAGCGCTGCGCTGTGTGCGGGGTATTGAAGTCACGGATGAAACCCTTGCGTTAGAAGAAATTCGTGAGGTTTGCATCGGTGGCACGGGCCACTATCTGGGAACCGGGGCGACATTGTCGCGGATGCAGACAGATCACGTTTATCCGACCTACGGTGACCGCACGTCACCAAAGGAATGGGTGGAAAAAGGCCGCTCCGACCTCTTGGACCGTGCAACGGCGCGCAAGGAAGAAATACTTGCCACGCCTGCACCCGCACGGTTTGACGCGGAAACTGACATGGCGATCCGCAATCGTTTTCGCATTCATTTGGCATAAGAAAAAGGGCGCGGCCAAAACCGCGCCCTTTTTTGTCTGCTGGTCGAAACGGTTACTCTGTAACGGTAACCGACACCATCCGGTCCGGCTGTCCAACAACCTCGCCATTGCGACCTTCGCCGCGTTTGATGGCGTCAACCACATCCATGCCTGAGGTTACACGCCCTACAACGGTGTATTGACCGTTAAGGAAATACCCCTCGCCAAACATGATGAAGAATTGAGAATTGGCGCTGTTGGGGTCTTGCGCCCGGGCCATTCCGACAATTCCACGATCAAAAGGGACATCGGAAAATTCGGCTTTGAGATCAGCGCGCGAAGAGCCGCCCATGCCTGCCATCCGCATATCGCCCCCCAGTTTGCCGTGCTGCACATCGCCTGTCTGAGCCATAAAGCCGTCAATCACGCGGTGAAAAACCACGTCATTATACGCGCCTTCGGCCGCCAACTCGGCGATCTGTGCGACATGACCCGGTGCGACATCGTCCAGCAAATCAATCTCGATGATACCGTTTGCGCCTTCGCCAGCGACTTCGATTTTCAGACCCTTCGCCGTAGCGGGTAGCGCCAGACCAATCAGCGCCAAAGACAAAAGCAGTTTACGCATCGGCGGCAACTTTCACAGAAATCATACGGTCTGGTGACGTCGGCGGCTCGCCACGCGTGATTTTGTCGACAAACTCCATGCCGGAAATTACCCGCCCATAGACGGTGTATTGACGGTTGAGGAAGTGGTTGTCGTTGAAATTAATGAAGAATTGCGAATTGGCAGAGTTCGGGTTTGACGAACGTGCGGCCCCCAGCGTGCCACGATCATGTGGGATGGCGGAAAATTCTGCTGGCAAATCGGGAAGGTCTGAGCCGCCTGTACCGGCACGACGCCCGTTCCAGCCGCTCTCCATGTTTCCATGCTCGACGTCGCCTGTTTGCGCCATGAAACCATCGATCACACGGTGAAAGGCCACGTTGTCGTATTTCCCGGCACGGGCCAGTTCTTTCATCCGCTCACAATGTTTCGGCGCGATATCCGCCAAAAGCTCGATGACGATGGTGCCATCATTGAGTTCCATCAAGATGGTGTTCTCTGGATCTTTGATTTCGGCCATTTTTCTCTCCTGTGCCTTGTTAGCGCCGATACTTAAGACTGTTTGCGCTACCTCACAAGGCAGGTGTTGACGCGGGCGCAATCGGGCGCCTATGGGGGCCGAAAGAATACGGCGCGGAGGGATGTCATGGCTTGGAAAACACTTGATGAGATGGATCTCAAGGACAAGCGCGTGCTGGTTCGGGTCGATATCAACGTTCCGTTGGAAAATGGCGTGGTCAGCGATTCGACCCGGATTGATCGAATTGCGCCGACGGTTTTGGATATTCTGGCGAAAGGCGGAAAGCCGATTTTGATCGCGCATTTCGGTCGTCCGAAGGGAAAAGTGGTGCTCGACATGACGTTGCGCGTCTGCCTGAAGCCATTGGAAGCGGCTTTGGGGCGATCAGTCATCTTTGTCGAGACCTTGGAAGCGATTGAGCATCCGACCGACGAGTTGCAGGCTGCGGACGTTATCTTGTTGGAAAACATCAGATTTCACCAAGGCGAAGAAAAGAACGATCCCGAGTTTGCAGAGCGCCTTGCCGCTTTGGGGGATGTGTTTTGCAATGACGCCTTCTCGGCCGCGCATCGGGCGCATGCGTCGACTGAAGGGGTTGCGCGAATTTTGCCGTCTTGTGCGGGTCGGTTGATGGAGGCGGAACTGACCGCTTTGGAGGCCGCGTTGGGCAAACCTGCGCGCCCGGTGGTGGCTGTTGTTGGGGGTGCAAAGGTTTCTACGAAACTGGAACTGCTTGGAAACCTTGTAGAAAAAGTGGATCATCTGATCATTGGTGGGGGCATGGCCAATACATTTTTGGCCGCGCAAGGCCTTAATGTGGGGCGGTCGCTTTGCGAGCATGAGATGGCGGAGACCGCGCGGGCGATCTTGGTAAAGGCGGCGGCGGCGGGCTGTGCCATTCATTTGCCCACGGATATTGTGGTCGCGGCGGAATTCAAGGCTGGCGCGGCGTCGGAAATCTGCCCAGCACGCGCATGCCCGGACGACAAAATGATTTTGGACGCCGGACCAGACAGCGTGAAGATCATCACACAAACACTTGAAAACGCAAAGACTCTTATTTGGAATGGCCCACTTGGAGCCTTTGAGATTGAGCCCTTTGACACGGCAACAAATGCGGCAGCGCGGGTTGCGGCACAGTTGTCGCAAGACGGTCGGTTGATCTCGGTTGCGGGCGGTGGTGACACCGTGGCCGCGCTGAACAAGGCCGGGGCGGCAGAGGGTTTCACCTATATCTCGACCGCTGGCGGGGCCTTTTTGGAGTGGATGGAGGGCAAATTGCTGCCCGGTGTCGCGGTGCTGGAACGGGCCGCTTGAAACCCGCAAAAGTGGCTAAATTTCACGTATGATTTGCGTATGGGTCGCGTCTGGTTTGCGTCATGACGCAAACCAGTCCATTCGGTCGGTTTTGCGCTGCATTTGAGGGGCGGCGCGCCTGCTCCCGATGCCCACCCCCTCTCGCGGGTATGGATGTCGAAACACAGTCTTGCGCCGGGTGAGGCGGCAGAAGAATTTCGAACAAATGTGGGAATTGGCGATTTAAGGGATTCACAACCCGAATCAGATATGCGATTCTCTCATCAGCGCCCATGAAGAGGCGCGTGGCAGTTTCATACAGGCACACAAAATTAATGACACGCAACCGCCCGGCCCTTGGCCAAATTATCTATGTTGGCGTCTGCCTCTTGTTGTCCGGCTCGTTCGTTTTTGCGGCGATGCAAGGCAATTACGGGTTGTTTCGCCGGGCGGAAGTTGTGGCAGAAACCCAAAGCTTGCAATTGGAATTGACCCAGCTCGATCAGCGGGTCGCGCGGATGGAAAACCTAACCAAACGGCTTTCGGATGCCTATCTGGATCTTGATTTGCTCGATGAGCAGACCCGTTCGGTTTTGGGCTATATCCGCAACGATGAGGTGGTGATCCGCTAAGGCGGTTTTGCTTTCTTTCTTCCTTGAGATTTTCGCAACAAGTTGCTGGCCGCGCGCGGCCCCTTTGCAGCGCGGCAACTTAGCACTCGCTTTGCGAAACGGGATGCTGTATGAAATGGTTCAATATTAAACTATTTCTGCAACCGCGAGAGGGAGGGCGCGATGGCTGCCAAAAAACCCCAAGCCCAGCCGAATGTTTCGGCCGAGGAACTCAAATCCTATTATCGAGACATGCTGCTGATCCGGCGCTTTGAAGAAAAAGCGGGTCAGCTCTACGGTATGGGGCTGATCGGCGGCTTTTGTCACCTGTATATCGGCCAGGAAGCCGTTGTGGTGGGGCTGGAGGCCGCGACCAAAGAGGGCGACAAGCGGATCACATCCTATCGCGACCATGGACATATGCTGGCCTGCGGGATGGACCCCGGCGGGGTGATGGCAGAATTGACCGGACGTGTCGGCGGCTTGTCTAAGGGCAAGGGCGGCTCGATGCATATGTTCTCCAAGGAGAAGCATTTCTACGGCGGTCATGGCATCGTCGGCGCGCAGGTGCCGCTGGGAGCGGGGCTGGCCTTTGCCGACAAGTATCTTGGCAATGACAACGTGTCTTTTGCCTATTTCGGTGATGGCGCGGCCAACCAAGGACAGATTTACGAGACATTCAACATGGCTGCACTGTGGAAGTTGCCGGTGATTTTCGTCATCGAAAACAACCAATACGCCATGGGCACCGCGCAGAAGCGCTCGACTTCGACGCCGGATCTTTGGACGCGCGGCGCGGCGTTCGGCATTCCGGGTGAGGCCGTGGACGGGATGGATGTGCTGGCAGTGAAGGCCGCAAGCGAGAAAGCCGTGGCGCATTGCCGGGCAGGCGAAGGGCCGTATATTCTTGAAGTGAAGACCTATCGCTACCGCGGGCACTCGATGTCGGACCCTGCGAAATACCGGACGCGGGAAGAGGTGCAAAAGATGCGCGAAGAGCGCGATTGCATTGAGCAAGTGCGCGATCTGCTGATCGGCGGCAAGCATGCGACCGAAGAAGATCTCAAGGCGATTGATAAAGAAATCAAAGAGATCGTGAACAAAGCCGCTGAATATTCAAAAGAAAGCCCAGAGCCGCCCGTTGAAGAGCTTTGGACTGATATTTACGCCTGATCGTTGCGGAGGAGTTAGACAGATGGCAACCGAGATTCTGATGCCCGCCCTCTCGCCCACGATGGAGGAAGGCACGCTGGCGAAATGGCTGGTGAAAGAAGGCGATACGGTCAAATCCGGCGATATCCTCGCCGAGATCGAGACCGACAAGGCGACGATGGAGTTTGAGGCCGTCGATGAAGGCGTCATTGGCAAGCTCTTGGTTGCCGAGGGCACAGCGAATGTGAAGGTCAATTCGGCC
>DOOI01000180.1:0-15139 GCA_003512825.1 Paracoccaceae bacterium
CAAGAGCCGCAGGCGACAGCGTCAGCATGAGGGGGCTGCCTGCCCCCTCAAACTCCCCCGGGGATATTTTTTGCAAAGAGAAAGCCATCAGCCCCTCTGGCACTTCGACGAAAGGCACGGTAGCGACGCGCCATGCGTGCCTCTTTGACCTCCTATAGTGACCCAACCTTGCGTGCGGCGTTCTGGCGTGGCTGGTGGGCCTGTGCGCCGTTTGTCGTGGCGGCCGTGCCATTCGGTGTGCTTTTTGGAGTAGTTGCGCGAGATGCCGGGCTCGATTTGATCGAGACGATGGCGATGTCGGTCCTGGTCATTGCCGGCGCGTCGCAGTTCACCGCTCTTTCGCTTTTGCAAGAGAATGCCTCCGCCTTTTTAGCGCTTTTTGCCGCTTTGGCGGTCAATCTGCGAATGGCGATGTATTCCGCAGCGCTCGTGCCGCATTTAGGCCATGCGCCGATCTGGCAGCGGGCGCTGATGGCATATCTCATGGTGGATCAGGCCTATGCCGTGGCGGGACGAGAGTTTGAAGACAACCCCGCCATGAGCAAGGGCGAGAAGGTGGCGTTTTATTTCGGAGCAATGCTGCTGATCTGCCCGCTTTGGTATGGCGCGACACTGACTGGGGCTTTGATCGGAGAATCGATCCCGGCCACCTGGTCTCTCGATTTCGCTGCACCGGTTTGCTTTATCGCGCTGATTGCGCCGATGCTGCGGAGCTTGCCACATATTTTGGCCGCCTTCACCTCTGTGGTGTTTGCGATGCTCTTTGCGCCCCTGCCCACGGGTGTGGGGCTGCTCCTGGCGGCCTTTGTGGCCATGCTGGTCGGTGCCGAGACCGAGCGGCGCATCGCGCAGCGCAGGACACCGGCATGACACTTGATCCTGTCAGCTTTTGGTCCCTCACCGCCGCACTCGGCATCGGCACCTTTTTGATCCGCTTTTCGTTCTTGGGCTTTCTCGGACGGCGCCAATTGCCTGATTGGGCGATGCGCCATCTGAAATATGTGGGCGTCGCGGTGTTGCCCGCCATGGTGACACCGATGGTGCTTTGGCCCTCTGCCACAGGTGGCGAGGTAGACCCGGTTCGATTGATCGCAGCGGCGGCGGCGTTTATTGTCGGATTGCGGTTTTCAGTCATCGGCGCGATTGGGGCAGGCATGGGCACGCTTTGGCTATTGCAGGCCGTGCTCTAGTCGTCAGAGGCTTGCCGTGATCCCGCCATCAACAAAGAGCGTGTGCCCGTTCACAAAGCTGGACGCATCTGACGCCAGAAAAACTGCCGCCCCGACCAGCTCTTCGACGCGCCCCCAGCGCCCTTGAGGTGTGCGCTTGGCCAGCCACTCCGAGAAGGCCGGGTCAGCCACAAGCGCGGCGTTTAGCGGCGTCTCGAAATACCCCGGCGCTATGGCATTGCAATTGAGACCATATTTTGCCCAATCAGTCGCCATGCCTTTGGTAAGATTGGCCACGGCCCCTTTGGTCGCCGTGTAGGGCGCTATGCCGGGCCGGGCGAGTGCGGTCTGTACCGACGCGATATTGAGGATCTTGCCACGCCCGCGCCCGATCATGTGCCGCGCCACAGCCTGCCCCACAAAAAACGCCGAATAGACGTTGGTTTTCATCAACCGATCAAAGGCCTCCTCGGGGAAATCCTCCAAAGGGCCGCGATGCTGCATGCCGGCGTTATTTACCAAGATGTCGATGGCGCGCCCCTCGGTTTCCATCTGGTCCACCGCAGCCCGCACGCCTGCGCCATCGGTTACGTCAAACACGCTCGTCTCGACATTTGCGCCCTGCTCTCTCAAAGCCGCTGCTGCCGCTTCAAGTCGGCGCGCATCGCGCGCATTGAGCACGACAGTCGCCCCAGCGGCCGCCAGCCCTCGGGCCAAAGCATAGCCGATGCCCATCGAAGCCCCTGTGATCAACGCCCGCCGCCCCGTCAGATCGAAAAGTGTCATCGCTCTCCCTTTCAGCTGCGGTTGACAATCCCGCAGCCCTCGCCCCATTCTCTTTGGAAATGGTATACCATTTCCGCCGGGGTGCAACCCGGCTGCATCGGGGAGGATGGTGAGGCGATGAAAGCACTCTATGCCTATGGCGCGAAAGACCTGCGGCTCGAAGACTGCAATGCGCCAGAGCCTGGGAAGGGCGAAGTGTCAATCGCCCTACTTCGTGGCGGGATTTGCGGCTCGGACCTGCACTATTTCAATCATGGGGGCTTTGGCACTGTGCGCCTCAAGCAACCAATGATCCTTGGCCATGAGGTGTCAGGCCGCGTCACGGCTCTGGGCGCAGGCGTTGTTGATCTGGCCATTGGCGATCTTGTTGCGGTCTCGCCCTCCCGCCCTTGCGGTGACTGCGGCGAATGCCTGCGCGGATTGCCCAATCACTGCCTCAACATGCGGTTCTACGGCTCTGCAATGCCCTTCCCCCATATTCAGGGCGCGTTTCGCGAAGCGCTTATTGCCGATGCCCGCCAATGCGTGCTGGCCAATGGCCTCACCGCCTCTGAGGCGGCAATGGCCGAACCACTCGCCGTCTGCCTTCATGCTGTGCGCCAAGCGGGCGGATTGACCGGAACGCGCGTGCTTGTCACAGGCTGCGGGCCGATTGGCGTTCTGACGATATGCGCGGCCCGCCGTGCTGGCGCCGCCGAGATCATCGCCACCGATATTTCCGACCGTGCCTTGGACTATGCCCGAAGCGCCGGGGCCGATGTCACCGTCAACACCGCAAACACTCCAGACGCGCTGGCGCCCTATCAACGCGCCAAAGGCTGCGTTGATGTGCTCTTTGAATGCTCTGGTGCCGAACCTGCCCTGCGCGCGGCGATCCCGGCGCTGCGCCCACGGGGACAGATCGTGCAACTGGGCCTTTCTGGCGATATGACACTCCCGATGATGGCCATCACCGCCAAGGAACTCCGCCTTACAGGCTCCTTCCGCTTCCACGAGGAATTTGCCACCGCCGTGACCTTGATGCTCAAAGGCCTGATCGACGTGAAACCACTGCTCACCCATACGTTCCCGCTGGCGGATTACGCCGCGGCCTTCGCCACCGCCGCCGACCGCGCGCAATCGATGAAGGTGCATCTGACCTTCGCTGACGCATGACCCCAGAGATTATCACAGGGGGCCTCACCTTTGCCGCCGCGGTCGTGCTCTTGATCATCACGCCGGGGCCAGGGGTGCTTTCGACGGCTGGCGTTGGCTCGGCCTTTGGCTTTCGGGCGGGGCTGCGCTATGTGGCGGGTCTCTTTATCGGCACAAATCTTGTGACCTTTGCCGTCATCTCGGGATTGGCGGCCATCGTGCTGTCCCTGCCTTGGCTGCGGTACGTGCTCATGGCGGCCTCCACAGGCTACCTGCTTTTTCTGGCGTCAAAAATCGCCTTTGCCGGCGCCCGCATTGCCTTCATCGAAACGCAAAACGCGCCGGGCCTGCGCGCCGGTGTCTTTCTGCAAATGGTCAATCCCAAGGCCTATGCGGTCAATTCGGCGCTGATCACCGGGTTTCCCTTCTGGGCTGGAAATCTTGCCGGGGAAACTGCGCTCAAGCTGTTGATCATGAACGCAATCTGGATTCCCATTCACTTGGGCTGGCTCTGGGCGGGCGTCGCGCTGCGCCGCCTCAACCTCGCCCCGCGCACCCAGCGCCGCATCAATATCGTGATGGCCTGTGCCCTTCTCGGCGTCGTCGCCCTTTCGGTCTGGAGTGCTTTGGCGTGACACACACCGCCCCGATACACCCTCGCCGCGCCAAACGCGCTTCAGCATCTTGGCTGCTCCCCTATATCTGCAACAGACGGGTCGACGAATGATGAAATCTCCCTCTGGTGTCTGGCCCGTAGCCCCGACCCCATTTCATGACGATGGCAGCCTTGATCTCGACGGGATGAAACGCGCACTCGATTGCATGGTGGATCAAGGGGTTGATGGCATCTGCATCCTTGCCAATTTCTCCGAGCAATTCCTGATCTCAGACGCCGAACGCGCCATTCTGACCCGCCTTTGCCTTGAACATATCGCAGGCCGCGTGCCCGTCATCGTCACGATTTCACATTTCGCCACCCCTCTTGTGGTCGCGCGCGCCCATGAAGCAAAGGCATTGGGGGCCTCCGCCGTCATGATGATGCCGCCCTATCACGGCGCACTCCTCAAAGGCACGCCAGAGCAAACCTTTGAACAATTCCGCGCCGTTGGGGCCGTCGGCATTCCAATCATGCTGCAAGACGCGCCGCTCTCGGGCGTCGATCTGCCCGTGGCGCTTCTGGCGCGGATGGCGCGCGAGATCGAGATGCTGACGCTTTTCAAAATCGAATGTGCGGGCACCGCATCCAAACTTCGCGCATTGCTGGCCGAAGCAGGCACGGCCATCGAAGGGCCTTTTGACGGAGAAGAAGGCATTTCGCTTCTGGCCGATCTCGACGCAGGCGCACGCGGCTGCATGACCTCTGCGATGATCCCCGACCTTATCGGCCCTGTGGTGCGGCACTGGCTCGCAGGCGCACAGGACAAAGCTGCAGCGGGCTATGCCCGGATCTTGCCCGCCATCAACCACGAAAACCGCCAATGCGGCTTTCGCGCCGCCAAGGTTGCCATGGTTGCGGGCGGCGTGTTCCACTCCGCCTACTGCCGCCATCCCATCGCTCCCCTGCCCGCCCCCACAGCAACAATGCTGCTCAACCTCTTGGCCCCGCTCGACCCCGTCGTGCTGAAATGGGGGAAGTGAAATGAACCCGACCGCATTTTCCGCCGGCACTTTCATTGGCCGCCTCTGGCGTCCCGGCATCGGCCCAGCCGTCGTTACACTCCGCGCAGGTCATCTCCATGATGTCACCTGCCCCGCCGTGCCGACGCTCTCGGCCTTGCTGGAGCTGCACGATCCCGTTGGCTGGCTCCGAGAAACCCCCGGCGAAGCAGTCTGCGCCCTTGCAGATCTCTCGCCGACGGACGACCCCGAAGCCCTCCGCCTGCTCGCCCCCGCCGATCTGCAAGCCATCAAAGCCGCAGGCGTGACGTTTGCCCGCTCCATGCTCGAGCGGGTTATCGAGGAACGCGCCGGAGGCGACCTCACCCGCGCCGAAGAAATCCGCACCAAAGTTCAAGCCATGATCGGCGACAGCCTGCGCGGTCTGGTCCCCGGATCAGAAAAGGCCATGCAAGTCAAAGCTTTGCTGCAAGCCGAAGGCATGTGGTCGCAATATCTGGAAGTCGGCATTGGCCCCGACGCCGAAGTGTTTTCCAAATGCCAACCCATGGCCGCTGTTGGCTGGGGCGCCACGGTTGGCCTGCATCCCATCAGCCAATGGAACAACCCCGAACCAGAGATCGTCCTCGCCGTCTCGTCCAAAGGCCATATTCTCGGGGCGACCTTGGGCAATGACGTCAACCTGCGGGACGTAGAAGGCCGCTCGGCGCTCCTACTGTCCAAAGCCAAAGACAATAATGCCAGTTGCGCCATCGGCCCGTTCATCCGCCTCTTTGATGAAACCTATTCCCTCGACACCGCCCGCGCCGCCGAACTCACCCTTACAGTCACGGGCACCGATGGCTTCACCCTCACGGGCCGCTCGTCGATGCAGGAAATCTCGCGCGATCCGGCTGATATCGTCAAACAGACCATTGGTCGCCACCACCAATATCCCGACGGCTTCTTGCTGTTTCTCGGCACGCTCTTTGCCCCAACCGAAGACCGCGACGCCCCGGGCCAAGGCTTCACCCACCATCTCGGCGATCACGTGACCATCGCCGAGCCCCACTTGGGCGCTTTGGAAAACACGGTGCGCCTGTCCACCGAAGCCCCGGAATGGACCTTTGGCACAGGGGCCTTGATGCGAAACCTTGCCGCCCGAGGCCTCTTGTGAGCCGCTTCCTCGCCCTTGGCGAATGTATGGTCGAGCTCTCGGACGCAGGCGATGGCCTCTATCGGCGCGGCTTTGCTGGCGATACCTTCAATGCCGCATGGTATGCCCGCCAATTGCTGCCGAAACACTGGAACGTCGGATTTGGCTCGGTGATCGGCTCCGATGCCGCCTCCGATGAAATGGCCGCCTTCATAGAGGCCCAAGGCATCGACACCACCGCTCTGCGCCGCCACCCAAGCCGCACCGTCGGTCTCTATATGATTTCTCTGAACGCAGGCGAACGCAGCTTTTCTTACTGGCGCAGCCAATCAGCCGCCAAAACCCTTGCCGATGATCCAGCATGGCTTGAGGCAATCGTAAAAGACCACCATACGCTGCACTTTTCGGCCATCACCCTTGCCATCTTGCCGCCCGCAGGGCGCGAGACCCTTTGCGCTGTCCTCACCTGCGCCCGCGACGCCGGCGCCACCGTTGCCTTCGATACCAACCTGCGCCCCCGACTCTGGGAAAGCACCGACGCAATGCGCGCAGGCGTCACACTGGGCGCGCGCGCCGCATCCATCGTGCTCCCCTCCTTCGACGAAGACGCGCCGCTCTTTGGCGACACCTCCCCCGAGATCACCCGCGACCGCTACGCCAACTTGGGCGCGCAGATCGTCGCCGTCAAACAAGGCGCAGGCGCCGTGCACTTGTGGGATGGGAAAAGCAGCGATAAACATACGCCTCCGAATGTTCTAAATCCTGTCGACACCACAGCAGCTGGCGACAGCTTCGCCGGGGCGTTTCTGGCTGGGCTGGCCATGAACCAAACCGCAACAGAGGCCGCGCGCAGAGCAATCCACCTCGCCTCCAACGTCATTCAATTTCGCGGCGCGCTGGTGCCTGCCGCCCTTTCGGGAGTTTCCAGATGAATATCGTCATCCTCGGCGGCGGCGGCGTCGTCGGCCAAAAACTCGCGCAAAACCTCTGCGCGCGCGGCCACTTCAAAGGCAAATCCATCACGCGCATCACACTGGCAGATATTGTCATGCCCCCAGCCACCGCAGGCTGCGACACGATGATCTGCGACATCACCAATCCCGCGTCTGTCGCCGCCGCCATTCCGGCAGGCACCGATGTGATCTACCTCTTGGCCGCCATCGTCTCCGCCCATGCAGAGGCCGAGTTTGAGGCAGGCATGCAGATCAACCTGCAAGGCACAATGGCCGTGCTCGAGCGCGCCCGTGCCTTGGGCACCAAACCCACACTGGTTTTCTCCTCCTCCATCGCCGTCTTCGGCGGCGAGGCCCCGAACCCGATCACCGACCACGTGGTCCTCAACCCCCAAACGTCCTATGGCACCCAAAAAGCCATTGGCGAAATGCTGGTGCAGGACTATGCCCGCAAAGGCTTCATCGATGGCCGCGCCTTCCGCCTGCCCACTATTTCAATGCGCCCCGGCAAACCAAACCGCGCGGCCTCGTCCTTCATGTCCTCAATCCTGCGCGAGCCGTTGAACGGCCAAGAGGCGATCTGCCCAGTCGGACCAGAGTTTCCACATTTTTACCTCTCGCCGCGGATGTGCGCTGAAAATCTCGTGCGCGGCGCCGAAGTGGCCGAGGAAAAGCTTGGCCAAAACCGCGCCATGATCATGCCGGGCCGGATATGGACCATTCAGCAACTGATTGATGCGATGACAGCCGTCGCAGGCCCCGGTCCCGCCAAGCTGATCCGCTGGGAAAGCCAGCCCGAGATCGAGCGCATTGTCATGGGGTGGCGCTGGGACATTCGCGCAGGCAAGTCATTGGAATTGGGCCTCGAAGCCGATGAGAGTTTCCAAGACAATATCCGCTATTATCTCGAAGACGACCTGCCGCGCGCCTGAACCGGGCTGCACTTGGGGCACCCCGCCATGCCCTTTGCCGCGACAGGTGTTGAAATATTTTGCAACGCCCAAGGTCAGGCGCTTGACCAGCCGCGTTTAGGCTGCGCCAATCTCGCACATGCGACGCGTGATTGTATGTCTGTTGATCTGGCTCGGTGTGACAGGCTGTGCGCGGCCCTTGTCAGACAATGAGCGCGCGTTTCTGGCAGGACTGCACGGCCCATCCTTTGCCCAGACGAGCACTCGATTGTCGGGCAATCTGGCCGTGACCCCTTATCTGAACAGCCGCAAACCGCGCCCTCGGGTCACCTGTGTCGAGCGGGTCTATCCGCCCGTCACCGAAGGGCGGGTTTGGGTGGCCCCCGCAGCAATGGCAGGGTTTCACACGGTGTGGTTTCGCCGCGATATCTATCGCAAGGATTTTCTGGCTGGCTGGCCCGACGCGATGGACTTGGACCGCGCCATGCTCTTTGCCCATGAGATGACCCATATCTGGCAATGGCAGGAACGGGCACGCACGGGCTATTCGCCTTTGAAAGGCGCCCTAGAGCATGTCACCTCAGACGATCCCTATCTGTTCGATCCCGAAACCCAAGCCGAGTTTCTCGCCTTTGGCTACGAGCAGCAGGCCTCGATTGTAGAAGAGTTTGTCTGCTGTCGCGCCTTGGCCCCCGACGCGCCGCGCACCCATCGTTTGCGCGCCATGTTGGCACAGGTCATGGATGTGCCGCCTTTGGGGTCCGCCCCCCGCCCCCAAGTGCAATTGCCTTGGGCGGGCGCAACCCGCGCAGGGATCTGCGATTAGCGCTGGATCGTTTCGAGATAGGCCAGCAATGCGGCCAGAGGGCGCGGCACCGGGCTTGGCTGATTGCCGCCCACATCCACGGGCACTGTGGCACCACGCAACAGCAGGCCGAACTCCGGCATCTGGGCGTCTTTGGGTTGCTTGGTATAGCCGTCGATCTTTGACAGCACCGCTGCACGCGGAAACGTATCGCCCGCGCGCCGGGTGATCTTTGTCAAATCACTGGGTTTGGGCGAGAGACCCGCCGCAATCGGCCCATCCCCGCGCGCCAAGGGCCCATGGCATATCGCGCAATTCTCCGCATAAAGCGCCGCTCCCTCGCTGGCCTCGGGCATTTCCTGTTCTACGCAAGCGGCTAGCGCGCAAAGCGTTGTGGCCAGCAGAGCAAAGCGGGTGCAGAAAGTCATTCGATCGTCTCCATTTCAGGTCAGGCCTTGGCAAGCCTTCGGGCAAGTGAGCCACGCGCGCCCGCCCATAGCAAGGGGCCGTGACCGGGCAAAAGGGGAGTTCGGCGCAGATCACTCGGTTTGTTGGATAGCTTCCAGATAGGCCACGATCTGCACCAACGCCTTTGACGTCAGCACCTCCGTGCCATCCTCGGCCTGCACCCGCACCATCGGCCCGTCCAACAGCGGGCCAAACTCCGGCATCACTCTGATATTGTAGCGATCAGGATAGCCGTGGATCCAAGCCATCGCATGATCTTTGGGGAAAACCCCGTCATTTCGCGCCGCGAGCCTTGTCAAATCCGCAGGGGCCACGGGCAATTCCGCCGCAACCGCGCCGTCACCGTCGCCATTTTGCCCATGGCATCCGGCGCATAGCGCATCATAAAGCTCCGCGCCCGGCGGCATCGGTGCCGCGCAGCCCGCCACCGCAACACATCCCAAGACACTTAGGATAACCCGCATCACCCCCTCCTTCGTCCCTTCGCTGCACCGATCATGTCAGAGCCCTGATCCACCCGTCTTGATCTGGATCAGTGCTGCATGGACAAGGGCACATATTGCCGCCATCTTGCCGTCAGTCCGCCTCGGAGAATGTCATGACATCGCCCTCCCCCCTCACCAAAGACGACGCGCAGCGCTGGTTGGCCGATGCCTTTGCGCCATGGGTGCAGGCTCTTGATCTCACGATCGCCGAAATTGGCCCCGAACGGGCGGTTCTCACCATGCCAATTACCCCCGATCTGGCGCGGATGGGGGGCATTGTGTCGGGCCAAGCCTTGGCTGCCATGGCCGACACCGCGATGGTCTTTGCCTGCGCGGGTTATTTCGGCGAAATGCGCCCCATAGCCACCACCACGCTCGACACCCACTTCCTGCGCCCCGGACGCGGCACGATGATCCGCTGCGAAGCAGAAGTCGTGCGCGCAGGCAAGGCGCTGATCTTCACCCGCGCCACCCTCATTGCACTCCCCGAGGAAAAGGCCACGGCAACCGCCACCGCCACTTTCTTTGCCGCCTAACCCATCATCGCCGCAGGAGCCCCCATGCCCCAAACCACCACCTACGCTCTCGTGATGTTCGCCGCAGGCATGGGCATCCCCCTCCTCGCGGCCCTCAATGCGGCCTTGGGCCGCCATATCGGCGCGCCTGCTGCGGCCTCAGTCGTGCTCTTTGCCGTGGCCACGCTGGCCGCACTGACCGTCACACTTCTTACCCGCCAATCGGGCGCCCTTGGCTCCATCCCCTTTGTGCCAAAACACACGCTTCTCGCCGGGCTCTTTGTGGCCTTCTATGTGCTCTCCATCACATGGATCGCGCCCAAATTCGGCATCGGCAATGCGGTGTTCTTCGTGCTCTTGGGCCAGCTCGTCTCGGCCTCGGTGATTGATCACTTCGGCCTCTTCGGCGCGCGCCTGACCCCCTTCACCCTCACGCGTGGCTTGGGCGTGGCCTTGATGGCCGCAGGCGTGTTTGTCACTCAAAAAGTCTGACGCAGCAATCGCTTACGATCCGTCCGTCCGCCCGCGCCGATCCATCCTCAGCGCAGCATAAAGCACATGCGTCCGCCACCGCCCGTTGATCTCAAGATAGCTCTGCGCCACGCCCTCATATTTGAAGCCGCTCTTTTCCAACACCCCACGCGACGGCGCATTCTCAGGCAGGCACGCGGCCTCCAGACGGCTCAAATCAAGCACATGAAACGCATGATGCACCACGGCCAGCAGCGCCTCTCGCATATAGCCTTGCCGGGCATAGTCCCCACCAATCCAATAGCCCAGCGTCCCTGCCTTTGCAGGCCCCCGCCGGATATTGTCCAGCGTGATCCCCCCCAACAGGCGGTCATCCTCCCGACGGATCAAGGCCAAAGGCATCGCCGAGCCCTGTGCGACCGAGCGCTGCCCCCAATAAACCCGGTTGGTAAACCCCTTACGCGTCAGATGGTCTTCGGCCCATTTCGGTTCCCAAGGCATCAAGAAATCGGCACTCGCACGCCGCAAACCAGACCATGCCGTATGGTCGGAATGCGTGAGCAATCGCAGCGTCAACCGCTCGGTTTCAATCCGCACCTTGCGCCGGGACAGAAACATCAGGCCACCCGTTGCTCCTGCAATGCGGCAAGGGTCGGCGCTTTGCGAACCGGACCATAAAGCGCCAATGCCAATGCCGCCTTCGACGCCATTTCTTCGCCATGCGCGCGCACATCCGCCACGCTCACCGCGTCGATCTTCTCGACCATCTCCGACAGGTCTGGCACCCGGTCCCAAACCTGCACCATCCGCGCCAGTCGCTCCGCACGCGACGACGGGCTCTCCAGACCCATTAACATCCCGGCCTTGATTTGCGCCTGCGCCCGGCGCACCTCCGCCTCCGACATGTCTTCAGCGGCCCGCTTCATCTCGTCTACGGTGATCCGCATCAAATCGCCCAGATCGCCCGCCGAAGTGCCCGCATAGATCGTCATCATGCCTGTGTCATCATAGGCCCCGGTTTGCGACCAGATCGAATAGCACAGCCCCCGCTTTTCGCGGATCTCTTGGAACAGGCGTGACGACATACCCCCGCCCAATGCGCCCGAATAGATCTGCGCCGTGTAAACCTCGGCATTGCGATAGGCAGGGCCCTCAAAGGCCATAGCCACATGCGCTTGCTCAAGCTTTTTGACGTGCCGCGCTTCACCACCCACAAACGTCGCTGGCGCGAATTTTGGCGCAGCAATCGGCGCGAGATGGCCAAAAAGCTGCTCGGCTGCGCGCATCAGCGCGTCATGATCCACTGCCCCCGCCGCGGCCAGCGTCAACTGGCCTGGGCCGTAATGCTCGGCGACAAAGCCGCGAAAATCCGTGGCCTGAAACGCGCCCACGCGCTCCTCTGGCCCCAAGATCGTGCGCCCGATCGGCTGATCGGGATAGGCCGCTTCCTGCAACCAATCGAAAATGATGTCATCGGGCGTGTCATAGGCTTGGCCGATTTCTTGCAAAATCACCCCGCGCTCCACCTCGATTTCCGCCGGATCAAACGCCGGATTGAGCACGATATCCGCGATCACATCCAAGGCCAGCGGCACATCAGCCTGCAACACCCGCGCGTAATAAGCCGTGCTTTCGCGGCTGGTATAGGCGTTCAGATAGCCGCCCACATCTTCGATCTCTTCAGCAATCTGCAAGGCGCTGCGCCGCGCCGTGCCCTTGAAGGCCATATGCTCCAAGAAATGCGCGATGCCGTTTTGCTCGGGCCGCTCATCGCGCGCACCGGCTTCAACCCAGATACCAATCGAGGCCGATTGCAGCCCCGGCATATGCTCTGACACCACGCGAAACCCGTTTGCCAGCCTGTCTAGACGAACCGTCACTTGCGCCGATGCTCCCGCACATGCGCTTCCAGCGCGCTCAAATCATTGCTCAATCGCGTCACCCGTTCGGGGCGCTCGAAAAGGTCTGCCATATGCGGCGGCAGGCCGGGACGAATGCCGCTGGCCGCTTCCACCGCATCGGGAAATTTCGCCGGATGCGCGGTGGCGAGTGTGATCATCGGCACACCTTGCACGCGCTGCTCCTCTGCTACCTTCACCCCAACCGCCGTATGCGGGCACAGCAATTCAGCGGCGTTCTTTAGCGTGGCTGTGATCGTGGCACTCGTTTCCGCCTCCGAGCATCGCCCGGAATCAAACGCCCCAGCCAATGCCGCCTTCACCCCCTGCGAGAGCGTGAAACCGCCCGCCTTCAACTCCTCCATCAACCCCGCCACGGCCGCCCCGTCCTTGCCATAGGCAAAGTAAAGCGCGCGCTCAAAATTCGAGGAAACCTGAATATCCATTGACGGGCTGATCGACGGTTGCACCCCATCAGGAATATAGGCCCCAGTCGACAAGCAGCGGTGCAAGATATCATTTTGGTTTGTCGCCACCACCAGCCGCTCTATCGGCAGCCCCATCTGCTTGGCGATATACCCTGCAAACACATCTCCGAAATTGCCCGTCGGCACTGTGAAACTCACCTTGCGACCCGGTGCGCCCAAAGACACCGCAGCGGAGAAATAATAGACCACCTGCGCCAAAACCCGCGCCCAGTTGATCGAGTTCACCCCCGCCAGCCCCACTTCGTCACGGAAGGCAAAATCGTTGAACATATCCTTTACCCGCGCCTGCGCGTCGTCAAAGGTGCCATCAATCGCCACGGCATGCACATTGGCCTTCGAAGGCGTGGTCATCTGGCGGCGCTGCACATCGGAAACCCGCCCATGCGGATAAAGGATGAACACATCCACATTCTCAAGCCCGCGAAACGCCTCCATCGCCGCCGACCCGGTATCCCCCGACGTCGCCCCAACGATGGTGATCCGCTTGCCCGACTTCGTCAGCGACGCCTGCATCATCTGCCCGATGAGCTGCATGGCGAAATCCTTGAACGCCAACGTCGGCCCGTGGAACAGCTCCAACAGGAAATGCCCCGGCGCCAATTGCTTCAGCGGCGCCTTCGCCGCATGGGCAAAGCCCGCATAGGACCGCGCCAAAATCTCCCGGAATTCCTCTGCGGTGAACGCCCCCCCAAGGAACGGCCACATCACCTGAAACGCCACCTCCTCATAAGGCAGGCCCTCAAGCGCCGCGATCTGCGCTGTCGTCATCACCGGAATGCTCTCGGGCAGGTAAAGCCCTCCATCTCGGGCCAAGCCCGTCATCATCGCTTCTTCAAATGACAACACGGGCGCCCGGCCTCGCGTGGATACGTATTTCATTCTCAGCCTTTCGCAGTCCGCCGATTGCGCCACAGGAAGTATCCGGTCATCGCCGCCCACACAACGGCCAAACCGAACCATTGCACCGCATAACCGAAGTGATCGTTGGGAATATGCGTCGTGTCCACGGGCAGCGGCGCAATCCCCGCCTCCCCCGGCTCCACGCGGCGCGCCACCACAAGCACAGGCTCGGTTCCCAAAACCTCTGCCATCCGCATCACATCACGGGCAAACCAGATATTCTTTGCCTCATCATTTGGCGGGGTCGCACTCACGCGCTCGTCCGGGAAATGCACGTTCCCCACCACGCGCATCTCTCCTCCCAGAGGAATCGCCCCTTCAATCCGCACAAAGCCGCGATCAAGCAGCACACGCCGCCCCTCCCGTGTCTCGAACGCCGACACCACCAGATAGCCCGCGCCCACCTGCTTTTGACTGACCAGAACCCGCAGCGCCTCTGGCCCCACCCGCCCCGTCATCTCCACTGGCAAATACCGCTCAGCAGGTGTGATTTCCCCCGGCAAGGCGATCGGGTCTGCCTGAATATGCGCCTCAATATCGGCGATCACGCCCTCTTTCCACGCCAGCCGCTGCATCTGCCATATCCCAAGGCTTCCCAGCACGGCCACTCCGACAATCCCGAACACCAAAGGCAATATCCACCGCATCTCGTCGCTCCAAACCTGTGCCGCCCAAGGAAAAAGGCGCGCGAAACCCCGCGCGCCCCTCATTGTTTTCCGTCACTCTCAAAGGCGCTTGATCAGCCGCCCCAGATGTAGACTGCCGCGAAGAGGAACAGCCACACCACGTCCACGAAGTGCCAGTACCAAGCCGCCGCTTCAAAACCGACATGGCGCTCTGGGGTGAAATGCCCACGTTGCGCCCGGATCAAGCAGACGAACAGAAAGATCGTTCCGACGAGCACGTGGAAACCGTGGAACCCGGTCGCCATAAAGAAGTTCGCGCCATAGATGTTGCCCGAGAAGCCAAAGGCCGCATGGCTATATTCGTAGATCTGGAACACGGTGAAAATCGCGCCCAAAACGATCGCCAGGATCAAGCCGTTTTTCAGGTCTTTGCGGTTATTCTCATGCACCAGCGCATGGTGCGCCCACGTGGCTGCCGCACCCGAGCACAGCAGGATCAACGTGTTGATCAGCGGCAGGTGCCACGGGTCAAAGGTCTCGATGCCTGCGGGCGGCCAGACGCCGTCCACCAAAGGCGACGAACCATCGGGGTTCATCGGATACATCGCGTGCTTGAAGAACGACCAGAACCACGCCGAGAAGAACATGACTTCCGACATGATGAACAGGATGAACCCGTAACGCAGACCGATCTGCACCACTTTGGTGTGATCCCCCACATGGCTTTCCTTCACCACGTCCGCCCACCAGCCGAACATGACGTAAAGCACGCCAACAA
>DOOI01000180.1:15429-15821 GCA_003512825.1 Paracoccaceae bacterium
GACGTAAAGCACGCCAACAAAGCCCGCGAGCAAAACCCAAGGTCCGCTGTCATGGAAAAAAAGCACCGCGCCGAACAGCATGATAAAGCCCGCCAGCGCGCCCAGAAGCGGCCAGAGCGACGGTGCCAGAATGTGGTAATCGTGGTTTTTTGCGTGCGCCATGGTTCCCTCGTGGCCTTTCCCGATCTTAAAGTCAGTTTACTTGTTTCGCGGCTTCCGACGCCAGCCCTGCGGCCTTCTCCGGAAGATCGATTTCATAAAATGTATACGACAGCGTGATCGTATGCACGTATTTCGCGTCGCGATCCGTCACTATTGCTGGATCGACATAGAATGTCACAGGCATCTGAACCCGCTCACCGGGTTGCAGCACCTGCTCTTCAAAGCAGAAA
>DOOI01000147.1:0-1356 GCA_003512825.1 Paracoccaceae bacterium
CCACTCGATGGGGGCAGTCCAGGTACCCGCGATGGTCGCCTGCATATTGTTAGCCGCGACGGTGCCCGCGTGATCCCTGTCGAGGGTGTGCAAAACCTGCAACAAGCTATGGATGACTGGGACAATGTTCAGCCAAATCTGCAACTGTCATTTGATCGGCTGAACACGGATTCCGCTCTAGGGCAGCCATTTGATATGGCGCAGGCCTTGGCCCCTTTCCCGCGGGCCTGCCAATGGCTTGATGGTTCCGCCTTCGAGACGCACGCGCGGCTGTTGCAACAGGCGTGGAACATGCCGGTCAACGGTTTGCCAGAGCGGCCCTTGATGTATCAAGGCCTGTCGGACCGCTTTCTTGCACCGAGTGAAGCGGCAGTGTTTCCCTCGGAAAAAGATGGAATCGATTTCGAGGGCGAGTTCGGTGTGGTCCTGGGAAATGTGCCGATGGGCTCGACGCCCGCACAGGCCGCGCGGCATATCCGCCTGATCGTCTTGATCAACGACTGGAGCTTGCGGGCGCTTGGCCCGATCGAAATGGCAACCGGCTTTGGCTGGTTGCAATGCAAGCCCGCCTGTGCGGTCGCGCCTTTCGCGGTAACACCAGACGAATTGGGCGCCGGCTGGGCCGAGAACCGTGTCTGTTTGCCGCTGCAGATCGCGCGTAACGGTGAGAGTTTCGGGCGAACCAGCGGATCCGAAATGCGATTCGGCTTTGACCAGCTGATCGCCCATGCCGCCTATTCGCGCGATTTGCCGGCAGGCACGGTTCTTGGCTCTGGCACTGTGGCGAATGCGGCCTATGCCGAAGTTGGCTCCAGCTGCATCGCCGAACGTCGCGCGATCGAGCAGATCGAGACGGGGGCGGCTATGACGCCCTTTCTGACTGCAGGTGAGCGCGTTGCCATGCGCGTGACCCTGCCCGGGGGCGCAGATGTCTTTGGTCCATTCGAGCAGGTCATCCGCCTGATGTGACGGCAAGGCCCGTTCATCACCCGCGGACGGCTATGTTATTGATCTCTGCGTGCAACGGACCCAGAGGCAATTGAATTTCGCAGATTTTGGCGCGACTGCGGCAGGATTGCTTGTAACAGAGGTCATTTTGGCCTGCGCTTTTCCCGGGGTCGGATAGCTTGCTTTTGGCGGCTTTGGCGATTTTGCGCTGCCGAACCTTCAAATAAACAACGACCAGCGTCTGTTTGCATGAAGCGCACGAATATTCTGGCGATCTTCAAACAGATCAGAGGCAATCGGCGTGATCTGACTGTGCTGGTGATGACCGACCGGGCGAAGATCGACGACAAAGTAAATCTGCTGGATCAGGGAGCGGATGGTTTGTGGCGGAAGCGGTGGGATTCGAAC
>DOOI01000147.1:1638-5779 GCA_003512825.1 Paracoccaceae bacterium
AAGCGGTGGGATTCGAACCCACGGTACGGTTCCCCGCACGCTAGTTTTCAAGACTAGAGCCTTAAACCACTCGGCCACACTTCCCGCGACACGCCCGTAACCGGACTTTTCCGATTCTGCAAAGCGAAAGGGGATTTTTCGCCGATGATTGTCCGCGCACTTTCCATGTCGAGGGCTTCTCGCTAGAGTAGCTCTCGAATGGGCAGGTTGGTGGTGTGAGCGTTGAGGTCGGTTGAACCGGCCCACTCAGTCCACCTGAGGCGTGGAGTAACGCATGATCGGCAGGACAGGGCTGAATTTTAACGCTAGCGCGAAGGCTTTCCGTTATGGGGCGGCGACATTACTCGTTTTTGGCCTTGCAGGGTGTCAAGACGGCGCGGGTCTGCAGTTTTTGAAGCCCGCAACGGATCAGGACATATCCGTCAAGGCGACTGATGCCACGCAGACGCGTTTGGTTGAGCGCGATGTCGAGGCCCCTGATGTGTTTGAAGTGACCGAAGCTGGTTTGTGGGACGGGAGGTCATCTTTGGGTGGAGTTTGGGTCGCCCATCCAGATACCCAAGATCCCGAGAGGGTTTTGATCCGCAATACCGTAAACGGGAAGTTTGTTATTGGTGCACTTTTCCGCCGCGAGCGCGAATTGCCGGGACCACGTTTGCAAGTGTCGTCGGATGCCGCTGCCGCATTGGGCGTTTTGGCGGGCGCCCCAGCGCAATTGCAGGTAACCGCACTTCGGCGCGAAGAAGTGCCTGTCGTCGCGGCAGCTCCGTCTCCGGCGCCTTCTGCGGAAAGTCTAACAAATTCCCCAGCGATCAAGACTGCGGCGCTTGATCCCGTATCCACAGCGGCTGCAACCGCAATTGCCAACGCGGAAACCAAGCCCTCGGCGCCGCCCGCCTCTATTTCCAAGGCAACAGAGGCTGCGCCCAAAACGGCTGCGAACGCGCCAAAGGCGTCACCGCTTTCAAAGTCTTGGATTCAAATTGGGATTTTCTCGGTTGAGTCCAATGCGAATGGGGCTGCGGCCTCTCTGAAGGCATCCGGTATGCTGCCTGTGGTTCGTAAGCAGGAAAGCAAAGGTAAGACCTTTTGGCGCGTGCTAGTCGGCCCGGCGAGCTCGACGTCGGAGCGCGACCTGTTGATGAAACAGGTTAAAGGAACCGGCTTTACCGATGCCTATGCGGTAACAAATTGACGGAGACGGCTTTTCGGCATGCATAGACTGATCCAAACATTCCTTGCGATTTTCTATCTACTTGTGTTGGGCGTGCCAGCGTATGCTTTTGAAACACGCGCAACGTCTGCATTCGTATTGGATCAGACAACGGGCACGGTTTTGCTAAATAAGAATGCAGACCAGCCATTGCCGCCTGCATCGATGTCGAAGTTGATGACACTTTACATGGCATTCGAGGCGCTCAAAGACGGTCGCTTGAGGATTGATGAGCGTCTGAGTGTTTCGCAGCACGCGATGAGCTATCAAGGCTCAACGATGTTTTTGAACACACGCGATAAAGTCAACGTAAAGGACTTATTGCTGGGAATTATCGTATTGTCGGGCAATGATGCCTGCGCCGTGATCGCCGAAGCGCTTTCTCCTGATGGAACAGAGGCAGGTTTTGCTAGGCTGATGACACAGCGGGGGCAGCAACTTGGAATGACGAACTCGACCTTCGCCAATTCCAATGGCTGGCCTGCGCCCAACCATCGCATGTCGATGCGGGATCTGGCTCTTTTGGCAAACAGGCTCATTTCTGATTTCCCGGAGTACTATCCGATGTTCGCCGAGCGTGAGTTTGCATTTGATGGTCGGGCTCCGCAAAACAAGCTTAATCGCAATCCCTTGCTAGGGTCCGTGCCCGGTGCGGACGGAATGAAAACCGGCCATACGGAAGAGGCAGGATACGGGTTGGTCGGATCTGCAAAGCAAGGGGATCGCAGGGTCATCTTTGTTATCTCTGGTCTTGGCTCTGCTCAAGCGCGCGCCGAAGAGAGCGCTGCGATAACCAATTGGGCTTTTCGCCAGTTTGCCGAGCGGGATGTGGTGAAATCTGGTACTCGATTGGCGGAAGCGCCGGTCTGGATGGGGGATGCGCCTAAAATTGGTTTGGTGCCAGAACACGATGTGAAAGCTCTATTCCCCGTTTTGGTCTCAATGGGAGTTGAGGCAGAGGTGGTGTTTGACGGGCCAATTGCAGCGCCTGTGCAAAAGGGTCAGCAACTGGGCGAGCTTGTGATCCCTCGCGGCGACTTGGACCCGCTTCGTGTGCCTTTGGTGGCAGAAGGTGACGTGCTTCGGGGCGGATTTGTCAATCGGATCAAAACAGTTTCTACCCTGCTGATGGGTCGATTGAACGATCCTGCTCGCGGATCGATGTAGAGGCTTTTGGTGGAAGGTTTGTTTCTATCCTTTGAAGGCATTGATGGCTCAGGCAAGTCAACACAAGCACGCCGCTTGGCAGCGACCTTGCGTGCGGAGGGACGAGATGTCGTTTTAACGCGTGAGCCGGGTGGGAGCCCAGGTGCAGAGGAAATCCGGAGACTTGTTCTAGAGGGAGACCCGGATAGGTGGTCTGCGGAGACGGAGCTGTTGCTCTTTACAGCGGCACGTCGAGATCATCTTGAGCGGACAATTCGTCCCGCCATTGCAAAAGGCCAGATTGTAATTTGCGATCGGTTCGCGGACTCGACCCGGATATACCAGGGCGTAACACGGGGTGATCTGCGTGCCAAAGTCGACGCGCTGCATGCTCTGATCATTGGAGAAGAGCCGCGCCTAACCTTCTTAGTGGATATAGATCCGAAGATCGGTCTAGCACGTGCGAAGGGGCGCCAAACTGCAGAGGAACGCTTTGAAGACATGGGGCTCGAGATGCAAGCCCGGATGCGTTCTGCGTTTCTGGAATTGGCAAAAGAGCAAGCTCAACGATTTCACGTGATTGATGGTGGTCAAGCCGAAGAGGACGTAGCGGCGGCAATTCGAGCGACATTGACGTCAGTTTTGGATGTATGATGTGCAAACAAGACTATAGGGCTGGTCACTATGGCGCATGAGGAGTTCCCCGAGGCGGACCGAGCTGGCGATGCACCGCATCCAAGAGAAACAGCACATCTTTTTGGGCAAGAATTGGCTGAAGCCAATTTTTTAGAGGCCTATGCGACGGGACGATTGCATCACGGATGGTTAATCACCGGGCCCAAAGGGATCGGAAAAGCAACATTGGCATGGCGGATTGCCCGATTTCTGATCGCTGAGCCAGTCGAAGACGCGAGCGCGAGCCTATTTGGTGCGCCTTCCATGCCCAGTTCACTGGATGTATCTGCCGAACATTCGGTGAGCCGTCGATTGCGCGCCTTGTCGGACCCCGGTTTGTTTCTTTTGCGGCGCCCTTGGGATGAAAAGTCTGGACGACATAAGACGCAGATCTCGGTTGAGGAGGTGCGTCGTTTACATGGCTTTTTTGCGCTTTCATCTGCTGATGGCGGACGCCGTGTTGTGATTGTAGATGCTGCAGACGAGATGAATATCCAAGCGGCCAATGCTCTGTTGAAAATGTTGGAGGAGCCTCCTGCGCGAACAACGCTCCTTTTGATCGCTCATCAGCCTGCACGGTAGTTCCCAACAATCAGATCCCGGTGTCGGGAGTTGCGGCTTAGCCCGCTAACTGCGAATTCGATGGCCGCAGCTTTGGCACAAGCTGGAGCCGTCGCCGATGAAGGAACAGCGGCTGCTCTTGCTGAGTTATCTGCAGGTTCTGTAGGTGAGGCATTGCGGCTATTGGAGCTCGATGGGCTAAAATTTTATGGCGCCTTGGTGGCCTATGCCGCACGATTACCGAATATGGATCGCGCATCGGCTCTTGCCTTGGCAGAGATGGCATCGGGCGGACGAGGTTCTGAGGCGCGAACGGATTTAGTCTTTCAGCTTACACAAAGCCTAATTGCACGCGCGGCTCGGTTCGGTGCGATGGCTCAGGCCCCATCGGTTGAGCTTGTTCCCGGGGAAGCGCGCGTTTTGGCGCAACTGGCTCAAACCCCGCAGAAGGCGCGGGCTTGGGCCGATGCCGCGCAACGAATTTCCGCACGAGTATCACATGGCCGAGCGGTCAACGTGGATTCAGCACAGCTGATGCTCGACGCG
>DOOI01000189.1 GCA_003512825.1 Paracoccaceae bacterium
GCAGGCGAACGCTCCTACGGGGACAAGCCACGCACCTATGGCGACAAGCCGCGCCCCTACGGCGACAAGCCCGCGGGCAAGTCCTTTGGCAAACCGGGTGGCAAACCTGCCGGCAAACCCTTTGGCAAGCCATCCTCGGGGCGCTCGGGTCCCTCAGGCACTGGCGGCAAACCATTCGGCAAACCGTCAGGTCCGCGCAAGCCGCGCTAACACAATCGCGGTGCCATCGGCCTAGCCCTTGGCACCGTTCTCCTTGCGCGCATAACGATCTTCGTACCGAACGATATCATCTTCCCCAAGGTAGCTGCCCGTCTGAACCTCGATCAGCGTCAACGGCATCTTTCCCGGATTCTCCAATCGGTGCTTCACACCCAGGGGAATATAAACCGAGGTGTTTTCGCTAACCAAACTCACCTCTGATCCAATCGTCACCTGCGCTGTGCCCTCCACCACAATCCAATGCTCCGCACGATGGATATGGCTTTGCAGCGACAAGATACCGCCCGGCTGCACCACAATCCGCTTCACCTGAAACCGATTGCCATTTGCCAAACTCTCATACCATCCCCAGGGCCGATAATCGCGCGCCAAAGTCTCCGCTTGCGGCACGCCTTGCGCTTTCATTGTGGCGACAGCCAGCCGCACCTCTTGCGCCCGCGCCCGCGGCGCCACCAACACCGCATCTGGCATGGCAACGACAATCATGTCTTCCAGCCCAATACCGACCACATGCTGCCCCGCCGCCTCTGCCCGCAGCAAGCTGCCAGAACATGCAATAGCCGTCGTTGGTCCGTGTTGCACAACCCCGGCCTTATCCGGCACACCCTCGCGCCAAATGGCCTCCCAGCCGCCCAAATCCGACCAACCGCCACAAAAAGGCATCACATCTAGATTGTCGGCCTTCTCCATCACTGCGTAATCCAGCGAAACGTCCGGCATTTCGGCCCAAGCGCCCGGATCAAGCCGGGTAAAGCTCAAATCTGGCTCGGCACGCGCAACGGCGCGCCGCGCAACGGCCAAAATCTCCGGTGCATGCAACTTGAATGCGGCCAAAATGGTCGTTGTCGTAAAAAGGAAAATCCCGGCATTCCACAAATGCCGCCCCCCCGCCAATAATTCCGCCGCGTGGGCCGCATCTGGCTTTTCGACAAAGCTCCGCAACGCCACAGGTCGCCGATTTTCTGGCTCCAGCGCCTGCTCCAACTCCAACCAACCATAGCCGGTTTCTGCGCGATCGGGCTCGATGCCAAAGGTCACGATCCGCCCCGCTTCTGCCGAAGCCCGCGCGCCCCGCACAGCGTCTTGAAATGCGGCCGCATCTGCAATCACATGATCTGACGGCGTGACCAACATCAACGCACCCGGCGTGCGCGCCTCCAGCATCAATGCCGCTACGATAACCGCAGGCGCAGTATTGCGCGGGTCAGGCTCGATCACCACCGCAGCCGGCGCAACTTCCACAGCCGCCATTTGCTCGACCACCATAAAGCGGAAATCCAGCGCCGTGATCACCATCGGCGCGGCAAAGCCCTCTCCGGAAAAGCGCCGTGCCGTGGCTTGAAAAAGGCTCACCTCGCCTGAAAATCGGGAAAACTGTTTGGGGTAACTCTTGCGTGACACAGGCCAAAGCCGAGTGCCCGAACCGCCGCATAGAAAAACGGGATAAACCGGACCGCTCATTTTGGCCCCACCCACCGCGCCGTCATCCGTGTGATACACTCGAAGGTCATCATCTCGTTTTCCCACTTCGTCGCTTGCCGCTGCGGCCACGACTGAAACTTTGAAAAAGTCTTAACCAATAATGGTTAATAAGGCGTTATTGGGTGGCCAGAAACGTCATGACGCCAGACATACGCAAAACATACGTAAATCATACGTCGATTTTGAGGCAATTTCGCGCAATTCATCCCAACCGTCCGGCGCGAATCTCGCCGAGCCAATGGTCAACCAACTCGTGCTCCTCACCGGTCAGTCTTTGATGGCGCGGGTATTGGGGCGCAGCGCGATCATTCAGAATTGGCGCCTCCCAACCATCTGTTGTTGCAAAGAAATCCGCCACACCCGCCGCGCCGAACTCACGAAAATAACCTTGGATCACCACATCCAGATAACTGAGTAGGATCGGGCTTTCCGGGGTCGGAGCCTGATGCCTCCCCTCGGGAATGGCGTAAATCGCCACCTCTTGCGCCGCGGCCACATCATGCCGGATCCCAGCCCCCAAACCCACCCGCTCATAAGCAAACTCGCGCGCATCCAGCGCCTGCCAATCACCTCCCAGCACCGCTGCAATCACCCCCTGCAGGACTGTTCCGGGCGAGGGCCGAACCGTCAAAAAAGATAATGACCTCAATGGTGTATGTCGCCACGCACGCCGCCATCCGATCACTTCAGCAGCGGCAGGCGCATAGGTATGCGTGTCGCGATTGACGAGACTCCCATAGCCAAAAAAATACGCCCCAATCGCTTGATCCATATCAACGAGCCTCCCCTCTACCGCTGCTAATGTGTCTCCAATCCACACCTTCGGAAAGGGCGGACACTATGCGGATTACAAAACGCACCAACCTCGCCATGCGCGTTCTGATGTATTGCGGCGTCAACGAAGGTCGTCTGGTCACCAAAGCCGAGATTGCGGGTCGCTGCAACACCTCGGAAAATCATCTCGCCCAAGTCATCAACCAATTGGCACAACTGGGTTATTTGCACACTCAGCGTGGTCGAAACGGTGGGTTGAAACTGGCGCATTCCATGTCTCAAATCGTGGTGGGCCAAGTCTTCCGTGATGTGGAAGCGGGTGGCCCTGTCGTGGAATGCTTTGCCGATGTCGACAATAGCTGCCCCCTCGTCGACGCCTGCCGCCTGCGCGTGGCCTTGGGCGATGCCGTCGAAGCCTTCTACGCCCATCTCGATGGAATCACCCTTGATTCGCTGGTTTGCGGCAATGGCGCGCTCGAAACGATGCTTGGGTCTCTCTCTTGCCGCACGGCAATTCCTGCCTGAAAACGCGACTTCTTGTCGCCAAAAGAACTAACCAAAGCGCAAAACGACCTCTTGTCGAGAATTTCCGACTGCGCTACCACCATGCCATCAGATCGGGAGAACCGGGCATGCCCGGTGCCGAAGGAGCAACCGCCC
>DOOI01000029.1 GCA_003512825.1 Paracoccaceae bacterium
CTGCGGTTCGTCTTGAAATCATCTCCTTTACAGATCATCGTTTTTTTTCGCCCGATTTACCTTACCTCGCCATCATTCTAGGCGGAGCCCTGTTTGGCATTGGTATGGTTTTGGCGCGCGGATGCGCCTCACGACTAACAGTCTTGACAGGCTCCGGTAATTTGCGCGCGTTTACTGTTCTTGTGATCTTTGCCATCGTTTCGCACGCCACGCTTAAGGGAGTTCTCGCGCCGCTTCGGGTATCGATCTCTCAAGCGACCATGACTCTCCCTGAATTTGCTTGGATGCCAATTCTGTGGACTTCATTCCTTGTCTTGTCCGGAAGCTTAATTGTGTGGAAATCAGGGGCGCAGCTTAAAAATTTCGCTTTGGCAGCGCTCCTTGGATTGCTTGTACCCATCGCTTGGGTGGGAACTGGCTTTGTCCTTTTTGATGAGTTCGACCCAATTGCGATGGAAAGCCTTTCGTTCACCTCACCTGCATCGGAAGCATTGTTTTGGACGATTGCTTCAACCTCAATATCCGCAGGTTTCGGAGTTGCTTTGCTTGGTGGAGTCGTGGTTGGCGCGGCACTCCTTTCCAAGCTGCGCGGTGAATTCAAATGGGAAAGCTTTGAAAGCAATCGTCAAATGGCGCGATATTTCGCCGGCGCGATTTTCATGGGGTTCGGCGGCGTGCTTGCCGGCGGCTGCACCGTGGGTGCAGGACTCGCTGGGGCTCCTACCCTCTCGATCGCAGCCATCCTAGCACTGGGGGCGATTACAGCCGGCGGATTGGCCGCTCATCACCTGATCAATGGAACTTCTCGTGGATACGGCGCACATTCCACCAAACCGCCCCTACAACCGGCAGAGTGACCAAAGCCATGATCATCCCCCTGCTAACCCCAATCGGCTCAGCAAGGGGATAGAGCACGTAACTTAACAGCGATACGGCATAATAGCTGATCGCAACTGTAGAGAGTCCTTCTACGGTTTTCTGAAGCCGCAATTGCATGTCAGCACGCTGGTTCATGCTTTCCAGCAGTTGCTGATTTTGAGCAGAACGCTCGACATCAACGCGGGTCCTCAGCAGTTCGCCCGCCCGAATTGCCCGGTCCGACATCGCCTTCAACCGTGCTTCCGACGCTTTGACTGTCCGCATGGCGGGATCATAGCGGCGCATCATAAACTCGTTGAGTGTTTGGCGTCCATCAAACCGCGTTTCACGCATGACCTCGATACGCTGATGGACAATCGCTTCATAGGCAGAGGTGGCACCAAACCGAAAAGACGTCTGAACGCCAAGGTTCTCCAATTCAGCCGAAACCGCCAGAAGGCCAGCCAAGGTCAGATCCGCGCTCTTTTCCTCATCGCGCATATCGGCCATCAGATCGGTTAATTGCCGGTCAATATGCCCCATCCTGCTGCCGATTTCTCGAACGCGGGCAAATCCCAGCATCGACATTGTCTTGTAAGTCTCGATCTCCAACATCCGTTGAACAATCCGCCCCACTCGGCGTGCCCCCGTTCCTGGGGCCACAAAAACTGCCAGTCGAATATGGCCTGCGGGATCGATCCGGAAATCACCTGCAACAACGGCTGCTTCATCCAGCACATAGGATGCGGCGAGGCTTTCTGGCACAAACCAGTCACTCAAAGACCGAACAACCTCTTCCTTCTCCTTTAGCACATCGATCCGCACCAAAGCCGACGTAATCCGCATACCGGGCGCTTCAGCGAGCCAATCGGCCGGAAACACCTCAAAGTCAGCAGGATCAAAAGAACGCGCAGAAACACCGTCGGCAAATGCGGTATAGGTGACAAACTCGGTATGGCTTTCCCACTTCAACGCGTATTTGCCTATGCGACCAAAATAATGCGTAGCACCCGGAGGCGGGTGAGCAACGCCATGTCGATCCAGAAGCTTTGTCAGGTGGTGAAAATCTGCGGCACGGTCTCGCGCAGCAGCGTTTTCTGCAGGCTTAATTGCAATAAAAACGGCAGTGCCGGGAACGCCTAGTGTGGGAAACGGCCGAGCGTGCAGCTCGTTGGTCAACGGATAACGGAGCGGATGATCGGCAATTGCAGTCATTGAAGGCGTCCTTGAGGGAGCAGCTAGATTTCTAAGGGTTACACGGCGTTTAGCATTTCGCAAATATGTTTATTTTACAATCACTTAAAGAATACCGTCGCATACATCTCTCTCAAAGCAAAAAACCGCCGCGCTTTCACGCGGCGGTTTTCAGATTTCGGCAAAGCCGTCGAGCAATTAGGATGAGATTTTCGTCAGCAACTCATCTAATGACTTTTTGGCGTCGCCATAGAACATCCGGGTATTCTCTTTGTAAAAGAGCGGATTTTCGATCCCGGAATAGCCCGTGCCCTGACCGCGCTTTGAAACGAACACTTGCTTTGCCTTCCAGCATTCCAAAACAGGCATGCCTGCGATTGGGCTGTTTGGGTCTTCTTGCGCGGCAGGGTTAACAATGTCATTGGACCCGATCACGATCGCGACGTCGGTTTCCGGGAAATCATCGTTGATTTCATCCATTTCCAACACGATGTCATAAGGGACTTTGGCTTCCGCTAGCAGCACGTTCATATGCCCCGGCAAACGTCCGGCAACCGGGTGGATTGCAAAACGTACTTTCTTGCCCTTCGCGCGAAGCCGCTTGGTTAATTCAGACACCGATTGCTGTGCCTGAGCAACGGCCATGCCGTATCCAGGAATGATCACAACACTGTCAGCGTCTTCCAACGCAGCAGCTACGCCATCGGCATCAATCGCAATCTGTTCCCCCGTCACTTCCATCGCTGGTCCTGTCGTGCCACCGAAACCGCCGAGGATCACCGAAATGAAGGAGCGGTTCATCGCTTTGCACATGATGTAGGATAGGATTGCGCCAGAGGATCCCACCAGTGCGCCAGTGACGATAAGCAGGTCATTGGACAAAGAGAAGCCGATCGCGGCTGCTGCCCAGCCGGAATAGCTGTTTAGCATCGACACCACGACGGGCATATCCGCACCGCCAATACCCATGATCAAATGATAACCGATGAAGAGCGCCAGCAAAGTCATTGCGTAAAGCGTCCAGCTGCCGACACCCTGCATGTACATCACAAGCAAGACCACAGACAAAATAGCGGCACCCGCGTTGAGGGCATGGCCACCGGGAAGCTTCTTTGCCTTGCCATCAACCTTGCCAGCCAGTTTGCCGAACGCGACAACTGAACCGGTGAACGTTACCGCTCCGATAAAGACCCCGAGGAACACTTCTACTTTCAGAATGTTGATCTCAGTAGACGTCTTGTGAGCAACTTTTTCAGCGAACCCGGCAAGCCCCATATCATGGAGAGCTGCCATTATTCCTGCTGCGTTCAAAGATGGTGATAGACCGCTCTTTAGGTCAGCAACTCGTGACATTTCAATGTCAGCATTGAAGCCGATGAAGACTGCCGCGAGGCCCACAAAAGAGTGCAGCGCTGCAACAAGCTGCGGCATTTCAGTCATCTCGACCTTGGCGGCCAGATACTGCCCCGCATAAGCACCAACGGCGATCATAACCAAGACCACCAGATAATTGCCCATTCCTGGTCCAAACACCGTTGCAAAGGCCGCCAAGGCCATCCCAACGATGCCATACCAAACGGCGCGTTTTGCGCTTTCCTGCCCCGAGAGGCCGCCGAGCGATAGAATGAATAAAATTGCAGCCGCAATGTAAGCTGCCGATACGATTCCGATACTCATATCCTAGCTCCCTTACGACTTCTGGAACATGGCAAGCATCCGGCGCGTAACCAGAAAACCACCGACGATGTTAATGGTAGCAATCAAAACTGAGATACCTGCCAGAATGACCACAAGCCAGCTTCCAGACCCGATCTGCAACAAAGCCCCAAGGATGATGATCCCGGAGATTGCGTTAGTCACGGCCATCAAAGGCGTATGCAAGCTGTGTGAAACACCCCAAATCACTTGGAAGCCGACGAAGCAGGCCAAAGCGAACACGATGAAGTGTGACATAAAGCTCTCTGGAGCCACCGAGCCCACGAGTAACATGAGCGCTGTGCCGACACCCAGCAGAATGACTTGGCTCTTGGTCTGCGCTTTGAAAGCTGCGACTTCTTTGGCACGCTTTTCCTCAGGGGTCAGCTCTTTCGCCTTCTCCTTTGGTTTCGCTGCGGCGATTGCCTGCACTTTGGGCGGAGGCGGCGGGAAAGTCACGGCTTTCTGATGCGCGATTGTTGCGCCCCGGATAACGTCGTCGTCCATATTGTGCAGAACCTGACCATCCTTGTTAGGGGTCAAATCGGTCATCATATGGCGGATGTTTGTAGAATAAAGCGTAGAGGCCTGAGACGCCATCCGGCTTGGAAAATCAGTATATCCCACAATAGTTACGCCATTGTCGGTTATGATTTTCTGATCGGGCACCGTTAGCTTGCAGTTGCCACCACGCTCAGCCGCGAGGTCAATAATGACCGAGCCACTCTTCATTGCAGTCACCATGTCGGGTGTCCACAATTCGGGTGCTTCACGGTTCGGTATCAAGGCGGTAGTGATTACAATGTCAATTTCCGGCGCAAGTTCGCGGAATTTCTTGAGCTGAGCCTCGCGGAACTCTGGCGAAGACGGAGCCGCATAGCCACCAGTCGCGGCGCCATCTTGCTGCTGTTCTTCGAAATCAAGATAGACAAACTGAGCCCCCATGGATTCGACTTGCTCCGCCACTTCGGGCCGCACGTCGAATGCATATGTGATTGCTCCAAGGCTGGTCGCAGTGCCGATTGCCGCAAGGCCTGCAACGCCCGCGCCAACGACCAGTACCTTTGCAGGAGGAACCTTGCCTGCCGCGGTGACTTGTCCCGTAAAGAAACGGCCAAAATTATTGCCCGCCTCAATAACCGCGCGATAGCCAGCAATATTCGCCATCGACGAAAGAGCGTCCATCTTTTGAGCACGCGAAATCCGCGGCACCATATCCATCGCGATCACAGAGGCACCTTTGGAAGCCGAAAGTTCCATAAGGTCTTTGTTAGCTGCGGGATAGAAGAACGAAATCAAAAGCTGGCCTTCTTTCAGGCGTTTAGCTTCTGCATCGCTCGGGGGGCGCACTTTCGCGACCACATCTACGTCTTTCCAGAGGGCGGCTGCGGTCTTGACCACTTCCACGCCAGCCGCTGCATAGGCCGCGTCTGAAAAACCTGCTGACTTTCCAGCACCGCTTTCGATTGCACAGCTATAGCCGAGCTTTTGCAATTGCAGGGCACTATCGGGCGTCATTGCAACCCTGTTTTCCCCTTCGAAGATTTCCTTCGGCGTTCCGATCTTCACCGTGGACTCCCCCCCTAAATAGTTTCATTGAGCCGCCTGACATCTAACTCAAAAGTCAGTGACAACCAGCGATTTCATCGTTCGCGCAATTTTCTTTCACAAACCCGTCGCATCCGATGCACGGAATGCCGTGTTCTGTCAAATCCATCGACGAGTTTTTTGGCAATAGCGCGCAAAATCCGCACGAAATTTGCGCCTTAGTCGATCCTCTTCAGGAAGAATGAAGCGGCGTTCCAAAACCCGCGCAAGAACGGGGACCAAAACAAGTGCTAGCACGGCATCCAAATAAAGTGTGATTCCAGCCAAAATCAGCAAATCCCCCAAATAAATTGGGTTTCGAGTGCGGCTAAATATGCCCGACTGCACCAATCGATCCGCCTCTCGATGTGGAATAATTGTCGTGTCCTGTCGACGCATTTCGTAAACTGCCAGAAGCCCCAAGAGAACGCCGCCCCCCAAAAGAAGCCCTGCGACAAATCGCGTGACAGCGAAGTCGAGGCTTAGGCCGAACGAAAAGTATTGCGCTTGAAAATAGGCCGCCATCGCAAAGGCCGTGAGCCAGACAGGCGGGATATCAATCCATTTCAAGAGTTTCATTTGGGCTTCCATGCCGCATCTTGGCTCCAGCCGATTATCCCGCCTTGCATCACCACAACATTTTTCCCGCCCCAACAGTCTTGCCGCGAATGTTGCCTGAGCCGAAAGCGTACCCGTGTTACAATATAGAATGACCAGACCCTGCTCGGGTAGCTCCTGCAAGCGTGCAGGGATTTCACGCCATTCAATATTCTTTGCGCCGGGAATATGCTCTGCCTCAAACTGCTCGGCATCACGCGTATCGATGAATGTGGCGGCCTTGAATACCATCTCGTCCAATTGTGCAGGCATGATGATTCCCGCTTCATACGTGGCAAATCCCATGTAATCCTGAACAGCTTCACGAATGTTTTGATCCGCCCAAGAGAGCGCAGCATGTGACAAACAAATCGCGACGAAAAAAGCCGCTCGCATCATTCAAATTCCATTTCGGCAAACACATTGCCCGCGTTTTTTGTGGCCAGCTCTTCAAAAGTGTCTAAGTTTTTCCAGCGCTCTTGATCGACATAATAAGCACCTGCCAAATCCCCCCCCTCTTCAATGTGCTTGCCAACTTTTTCTCTCAGATCAACGAGATAGTCATGCGTATAGCGGCGCACTTGTGCGAGGTTTGTTGGATGGCCATGACCGGGAATAATGTAAGTGGGCATGAGCGGCTCGAGTTTGGTTTCCCAGGTTTCCACCCAGCACTTTGTGCAGGTGTCAACGAAGATCGGCGGCATTCGTTCATGGAAGGCAATATCGCCTGCAATCATTGTGCTCCATTCGGGAATCCAAACTTGCGTGTCGCCAGGGGAGTGAGCCGCACCGAGGTGCAGAACTTCGATCTTCAATCCACCCATTTCAATGTCATAGCGATCCTCAAACGTAAGATTGGCGTGCTCAAGACGCGTACCCTCCGCTTTTTCTCGATTATAACGCTCCATACCAATAAGGAGCGAGTCACCAAGATGCCGCGTCTTTGAAACCGCGTCGACGTGTGCCAAAACATCTATTCCAAGGTCTCGCCAATAGGAATTTCCGAGCATGGCGTGACCTTGACCATTCTCATTGATCACGAGCTTGACTGGCTGATCCGTGACCATCTTGATTTCGTCGTGAAGTGCCTTGGCCAAACGCGCAGAGGCACCTCCATTGATCACGATGACGCCGTCATCCGTGACAATGAAAGACAGGTTGTTGTTATGGCCGGAGTTTTCATAGGTAGGTGGCGCGGTCGCTCCTATGGCTGAAAAAACATGAGGCACCACTTCAACAGGCTTGGAGTAAAGCTCTGACTGGGGATACTGATCAGCTATGTCTTCGCTCGCCATCACTGCAGATGCGGTAAAAATCGCGGAAAAAACCATCAAATAACGGACCATTTGCCTCTCCCTAGGTAAATCCAGCCTCACATTCGCATTCGTGAATTTCTTTAGCAAGCTGTAAAGATGCGGGTGATCGCTTGCCAGTCTCTCCTTCGCAGGCCACTCTGCCACCCAAACGACGGATGGGAGAAAATGCTGTGCTGAATGGAAAACACGCTCTAGTGACAGGCGGCGGCACTGGGATAGGGCTCGCGATTGCACAGGCTTTGGCGGCGCAAGGTGCCTTAGTGACAATCACAGGGCGCCGCCTTGATGCATTGGAAGACGCAGCGAAAGCCACCCCCGGTCTAATTCCTGCTGTCATGGATGTCACCAATGAGGCGGAGGTCATTTCTGTGATTGCTCAAGCTGTCAAAGCGCGAGGTCCTCTGCAAGTGGTCGTCGCGAATGCGGGCATTGCGGAAGGCCGCAAGCTCCATAAGACGGACACACAGCTTTGGCGGCGCATTATGGCCACTAATCTGGACGGCGCTTTTTACACAATTCGGGAAGCAATGCCTTCAATGCTGAGCACGGATTGGGGACGTGTAATCGCAATCTCCTCCATAGCAGGTGTGCGCGGATTGCCTGGAGGGGGGGCTTATTCTGCCTCCAAACACGGAGTGATCGGAATGATCCGAAGTTTAGCCGAGGACTTTCTCGGTGCGCCTTACACGTTCAACTCAATTTGCCCAGGCTACGTCGAGACAGACATCATCACGCGAAATGTGGAAAGCATCAAAGATCGCGCAGGTATCAGTGCCGACGAAGCGCTCAAAGTGATGACCGAAGCCAACCGCCACAAGCGACTTATTTCCCCCAGAGAAGTCGCCGAAGCGGCCATTTGGCTTTGCTCTGCCCACTCAGGCAGTGTCAGCGGGCAAGAGATCAAAATCGCGGGCGGGCAGGTTGCAGGCTAAGGATTAACCATGACAAATTTTAACGAAACGAAGGCGCTTTTCCATCTACCTGCCGGGGTGGTTTATTTGGATGGAAATTCGCTAGGCCCGCTCCCCAAAGCGGTGATGGAACGGCTCGATCAGGTAGCGACCCGCGAGTGGGGCGAGATGGTCATCACGGGCTGGAACAGGGCTGGTTGGATCGATGCCCCCACCCGAGTGGGGAATAGAATTGCGGCACTTATCGGGGCAGAAGAGGGTAGCGTTGTCATGGGAGACACGCTCTCGATCAAGGTATACCAAGCCTTGGCATCTGCACTTGAACTCGTGCCAGACCGACGGGTCATTCTCTCTGATACCGGAAATTTTCCGTCTGATTTGTATATGGCTCAGGGTCTGATTGGGTCTTTGGAAAAAGATTACACGTTAAAGGTCGTAGCACCTGAGGATATTTCGGCGGCGATAGACGACACCGTGGCGGTTCTTATGCTGACTGAGGTCGACTACCGCACTGGGCGCAAACATAATATGCGCGCCTTGACTGAAAAGGCACATGCCCATGGCGCCGTTACACTCTGGGATCTGGCGCATTCAGCCGGGGCATTGGAAGTGGAACTTTCGGATGTTGGCGCAGATTTTGCCGTGGGTTGCACATATAAATATCTCAACGGAGGGCCTGGAGCGCCGGGATTTATTTATGTTGCTCCTCGTCATCATGGAAAAATCCGCCCTGCCCTTTCTGGCTGGCTTGGTCATGAGGCTCCTTTCGAGTTCGACCTGAACTATCGCGCCGCTGCAGGGATCGACCGAATGCGCGTTGGCACGCCGCCTATTTTAGCGCTCGCAGCACTGGATGCTGCTCTTGATGCGTGGGACAAAACAACAATCAGCGATGTGCGACAAAAGTCATTGGAGCTTGCGGATCGTTTTATTGCTGGGGTTGAAGCGCAATGCGATATGCTCACTCTTGCAACCCCACGCGAGCATGAACAACGCGGCTCTCAAGTCTCATTCCGGTTCGAGCACGGGTATGCTGCTATGCAAGCTCTTATAGAAAACGGTGTAATCGGCGATTTTCGAGCCCCTGACATAATGCGCTTTGGCTTTACCCCGCTCTATATCGATGAAGACGATGTGGACGAGGCAGTCCGGGTGGTTGCAGAGGTGATGCGTGGCGCCCTATGGGATACACCGCGTTTCAAAAAGAAATCGAAAGTAACATGATGCACGTGCTGCCCCCGCAATGTCGCCCTCAAGGCTGGATTGCATTGTGGCGGCGCATGGCCATGCTGTCTGCCCTGAATAAGTGTGCCTAGCCACGTTTGAGCTAGCCCACTATTCAGGAGAGATAGAGAAATGACAGATAGTACGAACCCATCCGACCACGGCGCACGAATGGATTACAAAGGCGCCATGACTTACACGGATTATCTTGGGCTGGATGCGGTTTTGAACGCGCAGCACCCACTGACATCAGCTCATGATGAATTGCTCTTTATCATCCAGCACCAGACTTCGGAATTATGGTTAAAGCTCGCAGTGCACGAGCTGAACGCGACGCGCGACTTGCTGATTTCAGACAACCTTCGACCAGCGTTCAAGATGCTGGCCCGCGTGGCGAGAATTTTTGAGCAACTCAACAATGCCTGGGATGTTTTGCGAACGATGACACCCGCAGATTACACAAGGTTCCGGGAGGAGCTTGGACATTCTTCGGGTTTTCAGTCTCATCAATATCGTTTGGTCGAGTTCATCTTGGGCAATCGCAATGAAGCAATGCTCAAGCCACATAGTCATCGCAGCGATCTTGTCGCCGCCCTGACCAATGAACTGTCCAAACCGTCGCTTTACGACGCCGCATTGGGGCGGCTTCATCATGCTTTCCCATTGCCCAATGACGTTCTAAAGCGCGACCTGCGCGAAAGACGCGCCGCGCACCCTGCGGTCGAGGCCGCATGGGTGCAGGTTTATCAAGCACCATCCAAACACTGGGAGCTATATGAGCTGGCCG
>DOOI01000005.1:0-6353 GCA_003512825.1 Paracoccaceae bacterium
GGGGCGCGCGGATCCGACCTACGATTTTACTCTCAGTCGCAGAGGCTTGCGGTGATGATCGCCCCGCTCTGTCGTCTGCCGCAGCCGCAGCGCTGGAATTCATTCATTGCGCCAGCTTGGTGCATGATGATCTGCCAGCCTTTGACAATGCCGATACCCGCCGGGGAAAAGCCACGGTTCACACAGCCTTTAACGAGCCCTTGGCGGTTTTGTCCGGGGATAGCTTGATCGTCTTGGCGTTCGAGGTTTTGGCGCGCGCCGAAGCGACATTGCCCAAACGGAACATGGATCTGATTGCGCTCTTGGCAAAATGCACTGGCGCGGGTTTTGGGATCTGTGCGGGGCAGGCGTGGGAAAGCGAACCCAGCATCGACGTGCAGGCCTATCATCGCGCCAAAACAGGTGCGCTCTTTATTGCGGCAACGCAAATGGGGGCTGTCGCTGCCGGGCATGAACCAGAACCTTGGGAGGATCTGGGCACATTGATCGGGGAGGCATTTCAAGTTGCCGATGACTTGAAAGACGCCCTCACCCCCGCAGAAATCATGGGCAAGCCCGCCGGACAGGATGCAGCCCTCAAGCGCCCATCGGCTGTGCAGTCTATGGGAGTTGCTGGCGCGCGCCGCCACTTGGAAGACATTTTGAGCGGCGCAATTGCCTCCATCCCTTCTTGCCCCGGCGAGGCGGGATTGGCGCGCATGGTGCTCGGATATGCACATAAAATCATGGCGATACCCACTGCGCCAGCGCGGGGCTGAACGTGGCCTTCTTTTCTTTGCCGCAACGCATGCTGCCCGCCTCAAGCGAGCGCCTTGGGTTCTGGGCGCGCATGGCTTTGTCCCCAAGGTTTCACCGCCTTGTCGAGCGCACGCCAGGTTTGCGACGGTTCTCGCGGGCTGAGGGACGGGCGCTGTTTTCCATTCTTTCCGGATTTGTGCAGGCGCAAACACTTTTTGCCGTGGTCGAGCTGCGGATTTTGCATCGCTTAAAAGAAGGCGGAGCAACCACCGAGGCGCTGGCAACGCTCACGCAGGTGCCATTGGCGCGCATGAAGGTATTGATGCAAGCTGCGGCCGCTTTGAAGTTGGTTTGTCTCCGGCAGGGGCGGTGGCATCTGACCCCTCGGGGCGCGGCGTTTCTGACGGTTCCGGGGCTAGAAGCAATGGTGAGCCATCATCACGTGCTTTACAGTGATTTGTCGGACCCGGTGGCGTTCTTTAGGGGCGAGACGACACCAGAATTGGCTGGGTTTTGGCCCTATGTTTTTGGCACTCTGGCGCAAACCGATGCCGCGTTGGCAGGGCGCTATTCGACCTTGATGACCGAAAGTCAGGCTTTGGTGGCCGAGGACACGCTCCGGATGGTCGATTTTTCGGATCAAAAGCATTTATTGGATATTGGCGGCGGAACGGGAGCGTTCTTGCGCGCAGTCGGGCGACGCTATCCAGACCTCAGTTTGACGCTGTTTGACTTGCCCGACGTGCTCACGAGCTCTGAGCCTCCCCGCGATGGGATTGCTCGCGTCGCGGGCAGCTTTCGCAGTGAAGCACTTCCCACATCGGCAGATGTGATCAGTCTCGTGCGCGTGTTGTATGACCATTCAGATGACGTCGTGCGAGCCCTGTTGGAAAAGGTCTACTCGGCTCTCCCCTCAGGGGGGCGGCTGGTGATTTCAGAGCCAATGTCCGGTGGCCACCAGCCTGATCCCGCAACGGATGTCTATTTCGCCATCTACACCATGGCCATGCACACTGGACGGACGCGCTCTCAGTTGGAAATTGCTAACCTCCTTAAAGATGCTGGATTTTCAGTGTCTTATCTTCGGTCCGCGCCTCGACCCTTCATCACATCCGTCGTTGAGGCCCGCAAGGTCTGACGCGGCAAGTGTCGAAAAAAGCGACAATTCTTTTAGATAGAATGTCAATTTAGATTGACACTTTGTTATGTAAGTTTAGGCTGACACTTAAGGCAATCCATTTACGCAATCCTCGGCTTGAGGTGGCAATGGACCAAAAAAGGGGGGGGGCCAAAAATGCACACGCAAGCTGTCATATTGTCGGGCCCGCTCGATGTTGCTCTTGGAGCGGCGACGATAAAATCTCCCCAGCGCGATGACTTGGTTGTCAAATTGTCCCATTCGGGCATTTCGACGGGCACAGAGAAATTGTTCTGGCTCGGCCAAATGCCCGCCTTTCCCGGTTCGGGCTATCCGTTGGTGCCCGGCTATGAAAGCTTTGGCGAGGTCGTGGAGGCCAGCGCTTCTTCCGGCTACCGCGTCGGGGAAATGGTCTTTGTGCCCGGGGCAAATTGCTTTGAAGGCAACCTGCGCGGTCTTTTTGGTGGGGCGTCGCAATATCTCGTGACACCCGCGCACCGCGTTTGTCGTCTGGATGCCGGAATTGGCGCGCAGGGTGCTTTGCTGGCTCTTGCGGCCACAGCGCGGCATGCGCTGGCTGGGTTTGATCATGCTTTGCCGGATTTGATTGTGGGTCATGGCGTCTTGGGGCGGCTCCTTGCGCGCATGACCTGTGCCGCAGGTGGCCCGCCGCCGACGGTCTGGGAAACAAACCCAGAGCGTCGATCCGGCGCCACAGGCTATCAGGTCATTGATCCCGCCACCGACGAACGCCGCGACTACCGCGCGATTTATGACGCTTCCGGTGCTCCGGACATGCTGAATGCGTTGGTTGGCCGCTTAACGCGGGGCGGAGAGATTGTCCTGTGTGGCTTCTACGCTCAGCCGCTCAGCTTCGATTTTGCACCTGCCTTTATGCGCGAAGTGCGCCTGCGTGTTTCTGCGGAATGGCAGCCCGCAGACCTGATCGCCACCCGCGCCTTGATCGAGGCAGGAGCACTCTCGCTCGATGGGCTGATCACCCATCAACGCTCCGTATCTAATACATCGGGTGCATATCAAACCGCATTTGAAGACCCATCGTGTCTGAAAATGATCCTCGACTGGAAGGACGCCGCATGACTTTGGATATTCCGAACCTGAAAGCTTTTGACGCTAGGTTGCGTGATGAGGCCGCTGAAGAGCCATCGCTGGAAGTGCCTATGGACCCGCCGTCGAAAAAGACCCAGATCATAGCGATCTATGGAAAGGGCGGTATTGGCAAATCGTTCACCTTGGCCAATCTCAGCCATATGATGGCCGAGATGGGCAAGCGCGTGTTGCTGATCGGCTGCGATCCGAAATCTGATACCACAAGCTTGCTGTTTGGTGGCAAGGCCTGTCCAACCATCATCGAAACCTCAACCCGCAAGAAATTGGCCGGCGAAGAGGTCAAGATCGGCGATGTTTGTTTCAAGCGTGGCGGCGTGTTCGCAATGGAGTTGGGCGGACCGGAGGTCGGCCGTGGTTGTGGCGGGCGCGGGATCATCCATGGGTTTGAACTGCTCGAAAAGCTCGGCTTCCATGACTGGGACTTCGATTACGTGCTGCTCGACTTCCTTGGCGACGTCGTCTGTGGCGGCTTCGGTTTGCCCATTGCCCGCGACATGGCGCAGAAGGTGATCATCGTTGGCTCCAACGATCTCCAGTCTCTCTATGTGGCAAATAACGTGTGCTCGGCGGTGGAATATTTCCGCAAGCTTGGCGGCAATGTCGGCGTGGCGGGAATTGTGATCAACAAAGATGACGGCACCGGCGAAGCCGCAGCCTTCGCAAAGGAAGTGAATATTCCCGTGCTGGCCAGCATCCCTGCGGATGACGATCTTCGCAGAAAATCAGCGAATTATCAGATTGTTGGCAGCAACGCCACGCAATGGGGAGCGCTCTTCGAGGAGTTGGCAGGCAATGTTGCCGAGGCCCCTCCGCTGCGTCCAAAACCCTTGACGCAAGACGAATTGCTGGGGTTGTTCAGCGCCGAAACCACGGGCAAGGATTTCGTTCTTGTGCCCGCGACGGATGTGGACATGCGCGGCAAATACGCAGGTGAGACCGTCAGCCTTGAAGTGGTCTATGACAATGTTTGACCTCGACGCACTCTTCCAATTGGAACAGGCGCTGCGCCAGTTGCAGCCCAAAGGGGGCGGGTCATGACCGACAAGTCCCTGATCGAACCCCAAGATGGGCAGGGCTGCCACGCAGGGGCATCCGAGATGGAAGCCGCTGCGCGTGCCGCAGGCAATTCAGAAATTCTGGATCAATATGCGGCGGATTATCCGCAAGGCCCGCATGGCAAACCGCAATCGATGTGCCCAGCGTTCGGCTCACTTCGGGTTGGGCTGCGGATGCGCCGGGTGGCGACGGTTCTGTCGGGCAGCGCGTGCTGCGTCTATGGTTTGACCTTTGTGTCGCATTTCTACGGTGCGCGACGGTCGGTCGGTTATGTGCCGTTCAATTCCGAAACGCTGGTGACAGGCAAGCTTTTCGAAGACATTCGCGACTCCGTGCATGAATTGGCCGATCCTGATCGGTTTGATGCAATCGTAGTCACAAACCTTTGCGTTCCGACGGCTTCGGGCGTGCCGCTAAAGCTTTTGCCAAATGAAATCAACGGCGTGCGTGTTGTTGGGATCGACGTGCCGGGGTTTGGCGTTCCAACCCATGCCGAGGCAAAAGATGTTCTCGCCGCTGCGATGTTAAAATACGCGCGCGCTGAAATCAAAGCAGGCCCTGTGGCCGCGCCGATTGCTGGGCGCTCTGATCGTCCGACAGTGGCTTTGTTGGGCGAAATGTTCCCGGCTGATCCGATGATGATCGGGGCCTTGCTTGCGCCCTTGGGTCTGGCTGCGGGGCCGGTTGTGCCATGCCGCGAATGGCGCGAGCTTTATGCCGCGCTTGATAGCAAAGTCGTAGCAGCGATCCATCCGTTTTACACCGCGTCTGTGCGCGAGTTTCAAGCCGCAGGCCGAACGGTGGTTGGCTCCGCTCCTGTTGGCTACGAAGGCACGATGGCCTGGCTGGCCGCGATTGGTGCCGCATATGGCGTCGCACCAGAAAAGGTGGCAGAGGCACAAAACACCTTTGGTCCTGCGATCAAGGCCGCACTGGCAGCCAATCCTATTCAGGGTCGGATCACACTTTCAGGCTATGAAGGCAGTGAGCTCTTGGTGGCCCGTCTGCTCATCGAGAGCGGTGCTGACCTGCCTTATGTGGGAACCGCTTGCGCGAAGTCGGAATGGAATGCGATTGATTGCGCTTGGCTCGAAGCACGCGGCGTCAAAGTGCAATTCCGCGCGACGCTCGAAAACGATTGCGCCGCAATGGAGGCCTTCGCCCCCGATCTTGCCATTGGCACGACACCCGTTGTGCAAAAGGCCAAAGAGCGTGGCGTTCCCGGGCTGTATTTCACCAATCTCATTTCCGCACGCCCCTTGATGGGGCCTGCTGGTGCAGGGTCTTTGGCTCAAGTTGTCATGGCGGCAATGTCGAATAAATCCCGGATGGAAGGCATGAAATCCTTCTTTGAAGGGGTAGGGGCCGCAGACACGGCTGGAATTTGGGAAGGCGCCCCCAATTTGCGCCCCGATTTCCGTGCCATCCAACAAAAGAAACTCGACAAGCAAGCCCGCGCAGCCAAAGCGGAGGAGATGATATGATCTCTGGCCGCACCCTTACTCCCACTCTCGGGGAGGGCTTCACATGCTGATCCAAGATCATGATCGTGCCGGAGGCTATTGGGGGGCTGTCTACGCCTTTTGTGCGGTCAAGGGGTTGCAGGTGGTCATCGATGGCCCTGTCGGTTGCGAAAATCTTCCCGTGACCAGCGTGTTGCATTACACCGACGGCTTGCCGCCGCATGAATTGCCCATTGTGGTAACGGGTCTTGGCGAAGAAGAGCTGGGGCGTGATGGAACCGAGGGCGCGATGAAGCGCGCTTGGAAAGCCCTAGACCCGGCCTTGCCTGCGGTTGTTGTCACAGGGTCCATTGCCGAAATGATCGGCGGCGGCGTCACCCCAATGGGGACCAATATTCAACGCTTCCTGCCCCGGACCATTGATGAGGATCAATGGCAGGCGGCGGACCGGGCGATGACGTGGATCTTTACCGAATTTGGCATGACCAAAGATCGGATGCCCGTCGCCAAAAAACGCGGACCCGATGAAAAGCCACGCGTGAATATCCTTGGGCCGATGTATGGCGTCTTCAATATGGCGTCTGATTTGCACGAGATCCGTCGGCTCGTCGAAGGAATTGGCGCCGAGATAAATATGGTCATGCCTTTGGGGTCGCATCTGGCAGAGATGCGTCACCTTGTGGACGCCGATGCCAATGTGGTCCTCTATCGCGAGTTTGGTCGCGGATTGGCAGAAGTTCTGGGCAAGCCCTATCTTCAGGCGCCCATTGGAATGGAAAGCACAACGAAATTCCTCCGCGCCTTGGGAGAGATCTTGGGGCTCGATC
>DOOI01000005.1:6630-15792 GCA_003512825.1 Paracoccaceae bacterium
AGGGCTCGACCCCGAGCCGTTCATCGAACAAGAGAAGCATTCGACCCTCAAGCCGCTCTGGGATCTATGGCGGAGTGTCACGCAAGACTTCTTTGCGACCTCCAGTTTCGCAGTGGTCGCCAATGAGACCTATGCGCGCGGCATCCGGTATTTCCTCGAAGATGAAATGGGAATGCCCTGTGCCTTTGCCGTGCCGCGCAAGGCCGGGGCAAAGACCAATAATGAGTTTGTGCGCGCCGAGATGCGCCGCCTGCGGCCTCTGATCGTCATGGGGTCGATAAACGAGAAAATGTATCTCGCAGAACTAAAGGGCGGTCATGGCCCCGCGCCAAGTTTCATCGCGGCCTCCTTCCCGGGAGCCGCCATTCGACGCGCAACAGGTACACCGTTCATGGGCTACGCTGGTGCGGTCTGGATGCTGCAAGAAGTGTGCAACGGTCTTTTTGATGCGCTGTTCCATATCCTGCCTCTGGCCAGCGAAATGGACAGCACTCAAGCAACCCCCACGTCATTGCGCCGCGACATGCCATGGGACGCCGACGCTCAAATGGCCTTGGACCGTATCCTGTCGGAACACCCTGTTTTGACGAGAATTTCTGCCGCGCGAAACCTGCGCGATGCTGCTGAAAAACATGCGCTCGACCACGGTGCAGACCGGGTTGTCGTTGAATTTGTCGAAGCTCTGCGCGGCCCTGCTGGCAGTGCTTCCTTGAACGAAGGAGAAGCAAGATGACTGATTTTGCCTCGAATGGCGGCCATGCCGATCATTCCCATCAGACGGCCAAGCGGCCCAATGTTGAGTTTTACACATATTTTGTGCTGATCTTCCTCGCTGCGGTGCCTTTTGCCGCGGTGGCTTGGATTTGGTGCACGTTCCGAGATCGACAGCTTCCGGAGCTGGGTCCATTTGCGCGCGCTTGGCGCGAAGCCTGGATCGTTACTCCGACCATTTTTCGGCTCTAACCCAGCCGATATTTCCAGACGCGGTGCGCCCGCCCGTCCGGTGTACGAGATCGCTTAGGCCCTGTCCCTTCGGGCCTTGGCGAAAACGCGGAAAGGCATGGTGCCTGCCCGTGACCCGGCCGCAGGGATTGCGGCGTCAGTCTGCCAATCCGGAGGATAGAATGGCTGATAAATCTGACCTGAGCTTCACAGGTCTTACCGACGAGCAGGCGCAAGAACTGCACTCCGTCTATATGAGCGGGCTTTGGTTGTTTGTAACCGTTGCCGTAGTCGCTCATTTGGCGGTTTACATCTGGCGCCCTTGGTTCTGAGGAGGATCAAAACATGTCCAAATTTTACAAGATCTGGCTGATTTTCGATCCCCGTCGCGTTTTTGTGGCGCAGGGTGTTTTCCTGTTCCTCTTGGCGGCGATGATCCATCTCGTGCTGCTTTCGAACCCAGCTTACAACTGGTTCCAAATCGCAGCTGAAAAGCACGGCTACGCGACAGAAGCCTCGCAATAAGTCCGACCCAAGGTTGCGGGCGGGGCCTCTCGCCCGCAACCAAACACCATATTGATATAAACCTTCGGCACGCTCCCGCGCTTCGCGCCCAGCAAAGGACCGTCCCGCAACAGCGGAGATAAGGGCATGGCATTGCTCAGCTTCGAACGCAAATACCGTGTGCCAGGCGGCACGCTGGTAGGCGGGAACCTTTTCGACTTCTGGGTCGGGCCTTATTACGTAGGCTTTTTTGGGGTAACCACCTTCTTCTTCGCCACACTCGGGACACTACTCATTCTTTGGAGCGCAGTGCTCCAAGGAACATGGAACCCTTGGCTGATTTCCGTAAACCCACCTCCAGTGGAAATGGGTTTGGCCTTTGCTCCGCTTCAAGAGGGCGGTCTTTGGCAAATTATTACCATATGCGCGATCGGTGCCTTCGTCAGTTGGGCTCTGCGTGAGGTGGAAATCTGTCGCAAGCTGGGAATGGGCTACCATGTTCCCGCGGCCTTTGGCGTTGCGATTTTCGCCTATGTCACCCTTGTGGTGATCCGACCAATCCTCATGGGGGCTTGGGGCTATGCTTTCCCTTACGGGATCTGGACTCACCTCGATTGGGTCTCCAATACGGGCTATACCTACGGCAACTTCCACTACAATCCGGCCCATATGATCGCGGTCTCCTTCTTCTTCACAAATGCTTTGGCCTTGGCCTTGCATGGGGCGCTGATCTTGTCTGCTGCCAACCCCGAAAAGGGCAAGGACATGCGGACGCCTGATCACGAAGATACGTATTTTCGCGATCTGATCGGCTATTCGGTGGGAACCTTGGGCATTCACCGGGTCGGGCTGTTGCTCGCCCTTAACGCGGGCTTTTGGTCCGCTATCTGCATCGTCATTTCCGGCACGATTTGGTTCGATCAATGGGTCGACTGGTGGGATTGGTGGCTGCAACTGCCTTGGTGGGCTGACATCGCGGGAGGCGTAAATGGCTGAGTATCAAAACATCTTCACCCAAGTTCAGGTCCGCGGACATGCTGAAATGGGTCTGGTCGAGAACGTTGCCCTTCACAACCGCACTAAAACCGCCGGGTTTTCCTCCTTGATGGGATGGATTGGGAACGCTCAGCTCGGTCCTGTCTATCTCGGTGCGATGGGTGTGCTCTCATTAGCCTCGGGGGCGATCTGGTTCATGCTGTGCGGCGCTTGGTTCTGGTATCAGGCAGGCTTCAACCCAGCAGTCTTTGCGCGGGATCTGTTCTGGTTCAGCCTTGAACCCCCCTCAGAGGAATATGGCTTGGGCTTTGCTCCGATCAAGGAAGGAGGACTTTGGCTCATCGCCAGCTTCTTCTTGCTGATCAGCGTCTGCGCGTGGTGGGTTCGCACCTATCTGCGGGCCGAAGCGCTTGGTATGGGCAAACATGTCTGCTGGGCATTTGCCTCGGCGATCTGGCTGTTTCTCGTTCTTGGCTTGATCCGGCCTCTGCTGATGGGGTCTTGGAGCCACGCAGTGCCATATGGGATCTTCAGTCACCTGGATTGGACCAACCTTTTCAGTCTGACCTATGGCAACCTGTTCTATAATCCCTTCCATGCTCTTTCCATTGCCTTTCTTTATGGCGCGGCCCTTCTCTTCGCCATGCATGGCGCCACTATCCTTGCGGTGAGCCGTTTTGGCGGTGACCGCGAATTGGAGCAGATCGCAGATCGAGGCACGGCCTCTGAACGCGCGGCTTTGTTCTGGCGCTGGACGATGGGCTTTAATGCGACAATGGAAGGAATTCACCGTTGGGCTTGGTGGTTTGCCGTTCTCGTCACGTTGACCGGGGGCATCGGTATCCTGCTGACTGGCACAGTTGTCGACAACTGGTATGTCTGGGCTCAAGAACATGGCTACGCGCCACTACAGTGAGGAATTGACCATGTCTGATGATTATTTCCACGAAGGACGCCGACAGACCCTGACGTTTTGGGGCTTGGGCCAGATGCTCAAAGGGGCAGGGTATGCCGCCGCATTCCTACTCGTCATATCCTTGATACTGGGCGGGCTCTTTTTGATCAGCAAAGCGCTGCCGGATGCCAGCAAAGAGGCCCCATCACCATATGGGGCGTTGGAGCCTGACAGCCAAAAGGGCGCACGCAGCTTCGTCTAATTTGAACACTCTCAGGGCAGATCCTTTGCCCTGAGACACCATCCGGGCGTCACGCCGGCTCGGATCCGTGGCGTTTATTCGCTCGGTTCCCTTCCTGTTGGCTACAGGAAACTTGGTGCCGTGTTGGCTTCCTTCACGGCACCCTTTTTGCCCGACCCTCAGCGGAGGACTAAGTCATGAGCAACATTCCCACATCCACGCCACATCTCGACAGAGTGGCCTCTCCCGCTGACCTAAAGCGATTGACGGACGAGGAACTTGCGTTTTTGGCAGAGGAGTTGCGGCAGGAAACCATCGATGTCGTCAGCCAGACAGGCGGGCATCTTGGGTCGTCGCTCGGTGTGGTCGAGCTGAGCGTCGCGCTACATGCCGTGTTCAACACCCCCCATGACAAGCTGATCTGGGATGTCGGGCATCAATGCTACCCGCATAAAATTCTCACAGGGCGCCGTGACCGAATGCTCACTCTGCGCCAAGCCAATGGCCTATCGGGGTTCACCAAGCGCAGCGAAAGCGATTTTGACCCCTTTGGCGCCGCGCATTCGTCCACCTCAATTTCCGCCGCCCTTGGTTTTGCCGTTGGCCGGGACTTAGGCATGTCTGTTGGCGACGCGATTGCCGTGATCGGCGATGGGGCAATCACGGCCGGCATGGCATATGAGTCACTTAATCACGCGGGGCATCTAAAAAAGCGGCTGTTTGTCATTCTGAACGACAATGACATGAGCATCGCGCCGCCTGTCGGCGCGCTTCAGGGGTATCTCAACTCCATCGCCAAAGGGCCGCTGTCATCTCTCAAAGATGTCGCAGAGGGCATCGAGATGAATTTGCCAAGCCCGCTCCGCGAGGGGGCACGCCGCGCGCGGCAAATCGTAACGGGCCTCCCGGGCGGATCAACGCTCTTTGAAGAGTTCGGTTTTGCCTATATCGGCCCCGTCGATGGTCATAACATGGGCGCGCTTTTGAGCACTCTGCGTGCGGCGCGGACGCGTGCAAAAGGGCCAGTCTTGATTCATGTTGTGACAACAAAAGGCAAAGGTTACGCCCCCGCCGAACGCGCGGATGACAAGTATCACGGCGTCGCAAAATTCGACCGCGCCACGGGGCAGCAGAAAAAATCTGCATCCAACGCGCCCAGTTACACCGCAGTCTTCGGGCAACGCCTATGCGACGAGGCGGCGCGCGACCCCAAAGTGGTTGCAATCACCGCTGCGATGCCCGGCGGGACTGGGCTCGATACAATGGCAGCCCGGTTTCCCGCACGCGTTTTCGATGTCGGGATTGCCGAGCAACATGGGGTCACCTTTGCCGCTGGTCTTGCTGCAGCAGGGATGAAGCCGTTTTGCGCGATCTACTCCAGCTTTTTGCAGCGTGGCTATGACCAGATCGTCCATGATGTCGCCTTGCAAAATCTGCCCGTGCGCTTTGCGATTGATCGCGCCGGGCTGGTCGGCCAGGACGGGGCTACCCACGCGGGCGCTTTCGATATCTGCTTCTTGGCGAATTTGCCGAACTTTACAGTCATGGCAGCCGGAGATGAGGCCGACCTTTGCCATATGATAGCCACGGCTGTGGCGCATGACTCCGGGCCCATTGCCTTTCGCTACCCGCGCGGTGAGGGCCGCGGGGTGGACCTCCCCGAGCGCGGCGTGCCGCTGGAAATCGGCCGCGGCAGGATCTTGCAAGAGGGAGAGGACATCGCCCTATTGTCCTTCGGGGCACATCTGGGCGAGACCTTGGAAGCGGCACAGATGCTTGCGTCCAGTGGGATATCAGTCACCGTCGCCGATGCGCGCTTTGCAAAACCGCTTGATACACAGCTCATTGACCGCCTTTTCGCGACACATCGCGCTGTCATAACTATTGAACAAGGCTCGTCCGGAGGGTTTGGCGCGCTGGTCCTGCAATATCTTGCCGCAAACGGTGGTTTGTCAAAGGGCCGATCTGTTCGCACGATGACTTTGCCGGATCGTTTCATCGACCAAGGCGCACCAGAGCAAATGTATGCGTGGGCAGGTTTGGCAAAAAATAACATTGTCGATCACGCAAAGCAGCTCTTGGGCCAAAGGGAAAAGGTCAAAGTTGTAAGCTTTATCTGACAGTTTCGTGGTCAATCGCCTAGGACTCTTGCAAATGTGTCAACTTGTGCGACTATTTCGTGCAGAATCTGAAAGTTTGTGAAGACCCGGAAACGAGCGACACAGTGAAGTTCCAACAAGTATATTTCGTCTTGGACAAGGAATTCCGCCTCCTTTGGGTTGGCGGAGAATGGGATGATTTTGCCAACGCGAATGGCGGGCAGAATGCACAGATCAATGATGTGCTGTCCACGTCATTGCTGGACCACATTGTCGATCAAGATACCAAACGGGCGATGGTGCGTTTGGTCGAAGCCGTCATGGATGTGCAGGAGCCGTTAAAGATTGATTATCGCTGTGACAGCCCAGAGATGCTGCGCCGCTTTCAAATGACCGTCCAGCCGATGAAAGAAGGCAGGGTCTTGGTCGTCCATGACCTGAGAGACGCACAATCTTTCAAGGTGCCGTTGTTCCCTTGGCGCCACAATCCGCATGCGGATGAAAAGAAATGCTCGTTTTGCAATCGGGTCAAATTTGTCGGGAAAGATTGGCAAACCCCTGAAAGTCTGGGAGACAGCCATCCAGACGACGTCGCTTTTATGCTATGTGGCGATTGCGAACACCGCGTAGAAGAAGCCATTTCAGCCCTGCGCGACGGCCGCAAACCCTTGGGTGCGATCACCGGGGGCTTTAGCTCGGACGTTACATAACGCCTCTTGTCCGGCAGGGCGCCTTCCCTCCATGAACACGTCCTCTCGCCGGTGCAAACTTGGCGTCGCCATGCACGCCGTCATCGCGCTGGGTCCATTGCTGCTTGCAATGATACCCCCGAGGCATAAGAATTCGGCTGAGTGTTCAACTTCAACAAAATTCGCCGCTGAGACACTTTTGACAAGCCGGGCTGCGCTTTCCCATGAGGTGACGAATGGGTGATTATTGGGGAAGAGGCGTAAGGCGGCCTATAAAATAAAATAAAAACAGTGGCTTAATGAAAAACAGACTTGGGTAAGACCTTCAGAGGAGCGTTTGAAATGAAAGGGCGGCAACGCCGCTGCAAGACAATCGAAAAATAACTCAGACGAAAAAGGGAGAGACGACATGTTGAACAAACTAAAATGCTTGCTGCAAGGCAGCGCATTGGTGCTCGCGGGCTTGGCAGGGGGAGCCGCTCAAGCCCAAAGCACTGCAATGGCGCCACTTGATCCGCCACAGGACGTCAAGGTTGCCTATGTTCCCATCATGAAATTCGCGACCATGTATGTGGCCGAGCAGCGTGGTTTGTTCGACAAATATGGCCTGAATGTCGATCTCTAACGGGTAAAGTCTGGGACCGAGGCCATCGCATTCTTGACCCAAGGGTCGGTGGATGTCGGAGGCATCGCAATTGTCACCTCGCTTTGGTCTGGGTGGAACAAGGGGCTCGATATTCGGGTCATCGCCCCCGGAGCGCTGGAACCTATGGAAGACAGCCCAACCAAACTGCTGGTGCGTAAGGCGCTTGCCGATGATGGCACTGTGAAATCGGTCGCTGATCTGAGCGGGCGGCGTGTTGCGGTGGCAGGTGGTCCCGGATCGGGGGGCGAATACCTTCTTGCCAAAGGTTTGGGGCGAGGGGGCCTGACCATTCGCAATGTCGAGCCGATGAATATCGCAAATCCTGACATGCCCTTGGCGTTTGAAAACGGCTCAGTAGATGCAGCGATTGCCGGGTCGCCTTTTGCCGAACAGATCATCAATGCGGGTCATGCGTCTGTGCTGGAAACAGATTTGACGCCGGGACTGATGACTGTCGCATTCGTCGGCTCTGGCAAGTTTGTGAATGAACGCGCGGACGTGGCCAGTCGGTTTGTTCTGGCCCTGACCGAAGCCGCTGGTTTGATGCAGGGCGATGACTATCTCGCCGCAGAAAACCTCGCCGCGTATATGACCTACACCAACTCTACCGAAGATGCCCTTCGGTCAGGGCGCCCTGTAATTTACGACCCCGAAATGAAGATCCAGGTCGCGGGCTTGGCCGATATCGAAAAGACCCACCGCGAGAATGGCAGGACAGAATACACAGACCCGCTTGATCTTTCGAATGTGATCGATGAGCGCTTCACCGAGGCCGCCCGCAAGGCCTTGGGCAAGTAAGCCCGCGACGGGGGCGCAATTGCGCGGCCCCGTCATTTTCACGAACTTGAACAAGGTTTAACGGACGTGGCTGCACACCCGGACCCGAAGATATCTGCACGCAATGTCAACAAGATCTACCAGACTGCTGCTGGTTCAATGACTGCTGTGAAGGATTTTACCCTCGACATCGCTGACGGCGAATTTCTGGCCATCGTCGGACCATCTGGTTGTGGAAAGTCCACATTCCTACGCATGCTTGCAGGGCTTGAGGATGTGTCCAGCGGCCAGCTGAGCATTCGTCCGGGCTCTGACCCAAAGAAACCACTCAACAGCGTTGTCTTTCAGGAATATGCAATTTTCCCGTGGAAGACTGTTATCCAAAACGTGGCCTTTGGCCTTCAAATGCGCGGCATTTCCGAGCCCGAGCGACTGGAGGTTGCGCGTGGATGGCTCGATCGCGTGGGCCTGACAAAATTTGCCCACCATTACCCTCATCAGATCTCCGGCGGGATGAAGCAACGTGTCAGCATCTTGCGCGCCTTGGTCAATGATCCCGAAGTTCTGCTGATGGACGAACCATTGGGCGCACTCGATGCCCAGACCCGCGTGGTTCTCCAAGAAGAGTTGCTCCGTATTTGGGAGCAAACCCGCAAGACTGTCGTCTACATAACCCATTCACTCGACGAGGCCGTGTTGCTCGGCGATAGGGTCGTTTTGATGAGCGCGCAGCCTGGGCAAATTCTTGATATTTACCAAATCGATCTGGGTCGCCCGCGCAGCATCGACACCATGAATCTTCCCGCGTTTTCTGAATACCGCGCCGCTATTTGGGAGCGGCTGAGCGCAGAGGTCACCCGTGCCATGGAGATGCAGAATTGACAAAATCTTCAAAAGATTTCCAGGCGATACTTGCCCTGCTTCTGGCGGCGGTCACTCTGCATGGCGTATTGGTCTTGAGTGGCCTTTGGTATGCATGGGCATGGCCAGCGATTGCCGCCAGCTTCATTGCGTTGATCTTGATCTGCGAGCGCTTGGGCCGAATAGTCCCCTTGCGGGCGCGCAAGATCTACGAGCGCTCACTCGCCTTGGGCTTTCCCGCCTTGCTCTTGTTGGTCTGGGAAATGGCCGGCGCGCTGGACCTCATTTCTCCCGTCTGGTTTCCTCCGCCTTCGGCGATAGGACAGGCCCTTTGGGATGTGTCCGTCAATTATGACCGATTTTCAGAAACCAGCCTTCTGGGGCGGCCTTGGCTCATCTCACAAGAATATGCAAAGGGCGGCGTTGCGGCGGTCGGCACCTTGCTTTCCGAAAGCCATCTCTTGGCGACCTTGGGCAGGGTCTTGATTGGCTTTCTCTTGGGCGCAGTCCCG
>DOOI01000214.1:0-263 GCA_003512825.1 Paracoccaceae bacterium
CATGGCGGAACGTCTGGCGAAATCAAAAGCAAGGGCGGTGTTTGTCGATGAGAATTGCCATCCACAGAATATCGCAGTGATCCGCACCCGCGCAGAACCGCTTGGACTTGAAGTGATTGTCGGCGCGCCCGATGCGTTGGAACCGTCGCGTGTTTTTGCAGCGGTGTTTCAATACCCCGGCACTTTCGGCACTCTGCGCGACTTTACCCCAGAAATTTCCGCGCTGCATGCCGTAGGTGCAATTGGCATTGTCATCGCTGATC
>DOOI01000214.1:614-759 GCA_003512825.1 Paracoccaceae bacterium
GGCTATGGCGGTCCACATGCCGCCTATATGGCGTGCCGTGACGCGATGAAGCGCGCGATGCCTGGACGTCTGGTAGGCGTATCGATCGACGCTCATGGCAATCGCGCATATCGCTTGTCGCTGCAAACCCGCGAGCAACATATCC
>DOOI01000214.1:1100-1493 GCA_003512825.1 Paracoccaceae bacterium
GCGCAGGCCTTGCTGGCTGTTATGGCATCCTTCTACGCCGTGTTTCATGGGCCAGAGGGTCTCAAGGCCATCGCACAACGGATCCACCGCAAAACGGCTCGCTTGGCCGAAGGGCTTGAAATGGCCGGGTTTGATGTGCAGCCAAAAGATGGGTTTTTTGATACGATCACTGTCGAGGTGGGCCCCTTGCAAAAGGCCGTGCTGAAATCGGCGGTCGATGAAGGGATCAACCTCAGGGCCGTGGGCACCACCCGCATTGGCATCACTTTGGATGAAACAGTCCGCCCCGCCACGCTCGAATCCGTGTGGAAAGCCTTTGGAATCGCGCGCGAGGCAGGAAATGAGCCAGTGCCATATCGCTTGCCGGACGCGCTTATCCGCACCAGCCCCTAT
>DOOI01000214.1:1827-1961 GCA_003512825.1 Paracoccaceae bacterium
TCGTGCATGATGTCTTCCACATGAACCGTGCCGAAACGGAAATGATGCGCTACATGCGTCGCTTGGCGGATCGTGATCTCGCCCTCGATCGCGCGATGATCCCCTTGGGGTCTTGCACCATGAAGCTAAACGCC
>DOOI01000214.1:2253-2440 GCA_003512825.1 Paracoccaceae bacterium
TCTTGCACCATGAAGCTAAACGCCGCCGCTGAGATGATGCCGCTGTCATGGCCCGATTATGCCGACTTGCATCCTTTCGTTCCCGCCGATCAAGCGCAGGGCTATCGCCACATGATCGACGATCTCTCCGCCAAGCTCTGCCAAGTTACAGGGTATGATGCGTTCTCGATGCAGCCGAACTCTGGCG
>DOOI01000214.1:2743-2870 GCA_003512825.1 Paracoccaceae bacterium
CGAATATGCTGGCTTGCTGACCATTCGCGCGTTCCACATGGCGCGTGGCGAAGGGCATCGTAACGTGTGCCTTATTCCAATGTCCGCGCATGGCACCAACCCGGCTTCGGCCCATATGGTCGGATGG
>DOOI01000214.1:3159-3306 GCA_003512825.1 Paracoccaceae bacterium
ACGTCGTGCCTGTGGCATCCGCCTCCAATGGCGACATCGACCTCGACGATTTCCGTGCCAAAGCACAAACACATGCGGCAAACCTTGCAGGCTGCATGATCACCTACCCCTCAACCCACGGCGTGTTTGAAGAAACCGTTCTCGAAG
>DOOI01000214.1:3653-9821 GCA_003512825.1 Paracoccaceae bacterium
CCACCTCAACCTGCACAAGACCTTTGCCATCCCACATGGCGGCGGCGGTCCGGGCATGGGTCCAATCGGCGTCAAAGCGCATCTCGCGCCCTATTTGCCGGGCCATCCTGTCACAGGCGACGGAGCCTCCTGCGGCGCCGTCTCTGCCGCGCCCTTCGGATCTGCCTCAATCCTCGCGATTTCCTACGCCTATTGCCTAATGATGGGCGGCGAAGGCCTGACCCAAGCCACACGCGTGGCCATCCTTAATGCGAATTACATCGCCGCCCGCCTGAAAGACGCCTTCCCAGTGCTCTACAAAGGCCCCACAGGCCGCGTTGCCCATGAATGCATTCTCGATACCCGACCCTTCCAAGACAGCGCGGGCGTCACCGTGGAAGACATTGCCAAACGGTTGATTGACGCCGGATTTCACGCCCCAACCATGAGCTGGCCCGTTGCAGGCACGCTGATGGTGGAGCCGACGGAATCGGAAACCAAGGCCGAGCTCGACCGCTTCTGCGAAGCCATGCTTGGGATTCGAGAGGAAATTCGCAACATCGAAAATGAGCGAACTCCGCGCGAAAACAACGCTTTGAAAAATGCGCCCCACACAGTCGAAGATCTGATTGGCGCATGGGACCGCCCCTATAGCCGCGAAGAAGGCTGCTTCCCACCCGGAGCCTTCCGCGTCGACAAATACTGGCCTCCTGTCAATCGCGTCGACAACGTCTGGGGCGACCGCCATCTGGTTTGCACCTGCCCGCCAATGACGGAATACGCCAAAGCTGCGGAATAAATTAAAGGAGCCCCAAGATCATGGGGCTCCCTTCCACAGGTCTTGAACGTTTATCGCCCCGCAAACCTTGTGTAAGCCAGCGCGCCACTGGCCGTTTTCTAGGCGCAGGTTCGGACGCTCAGCCGCCCAATGTGACCGCCAAGATTTTTTGAGCATTGCGCCCATCCCCCCCCATCCATGCTACAAAATGATCGGGGCGCACGAGAATGAGGTCAGCGCCATATGCAGCAACGGCCGGGTCCTCAACCACTTTGAGCGGCATGGTCAGATCGGCGGCAGCTTGGCGCAAGGCCTCTGTGCCTTCATGGGCCGCACCAGAACTCAACAGCGTATAGCCTGCACTCAATTCAGACCAAAGTTGGCGCCCCTGCGCCAATTCCAGCGGCGGCAGATGATGACCCGCACGCGCTTGCAAGCTGTGGCTGCCCTGAGCGCTAGGCTGGCCGTGCGTGTCTGCAACAAGGGGCGATCCTTCATAGTTCGGTTCGAAATTGGCCACCTCTGCGGCGGCGGCATTGCGCGCGAACCAAGCCTTTTCAAAACGCTCCTTGTCTTTTTGCGGATCGAACTCCTGCATGAAGCGGTTATCCTCGTCGATGAACCGCTCAATAAAATCGCGCGCTGTCGAGGCAAAGACCGGACGACGCTCCAGATCATAGCTGTCGAGCAATGGCGCAGCTGCCCACCCTTGCAATACTGCGGCCAGCTTCCAGCCAAGATTGCGCGCATCCTCAAAGCCCGTGTTGATGCCATAGCCGCCATAGGGCGGATGGCTATGCGCGGCATCGCCCGCCACAAAAATTCGACCATTTCGATAACTTGTGGCTATCGCCACACGAAGATCCCAGAAACCGACATGCTGCATTTCCAAGTCAAACGGCGTGCCAACGATCTCATGCAGCAAGCTGGTGAAATCATGATCCTCCGTCGTCCCGCGCGGCACGGGCGCATGAAAGAACCAACTGCCCACATCGACACGCCCGAAAAACTGCCAATACCCCTCCAACTCTGGTGTCAGCACGTTGAAAAATGCCTTGCCCGGATAGCGCTTGAGCAGTTCGTGCAGCTCCATGGACTTAAAGACCAAAAGCACCATCAGCCGTCCGTGGTCGGAAAAGGCCTGCGGGATGCCACCCGTGGTGCGCGTTGGGGATCTACTGCCATCGCAGCCAACGACATAATGCGCTGTCAGCGTGTCGCGCGCCGTCCCATCCAGTGTGCTTGCCACCACCTGCGCGTAGTCACCCTCGTCAGAGACCCGCTCAACGCTCCATCCATAGCGAAAAGTGATGGTCTCCAATTGCGCCGCGCGGGCGCGCAGAACCTTTTCGGTTTCGTATTGCGGCAGACGCTCGTTGCCGGTGGCATAATACGCATTCACAGAAGCGCGGTTAAGCCAGTCATAGTGATACTCCGTCAGCAAGTTCTTATAGAGCGTCATCCCTCCCATCCCGATATCGGCGGGAATAGGCCGTGCCGCGCGCAGCTCTTTTTCGCAGCCCCACGCCATGAACGATTCCATTGTGCGCTGTGTAAGGTTTTGGCCCTTTGGAATCGGCTGTGGCTGAGCATGGCGCTCAAGCACCAATACCTTTATTCCGCGTTGCGCCAGATCGATTGCCAATGCCGTGCCCACAGGCCCGCCGCCCGCAATGATCACCTCAAAATCAGTCTGCGCCATTAGTCAAATTTGCCCTTGTTCCATGTAGATATGCTTGGTCTCCAAAAAGTCATAGAGACCTTCCGGCCCATGCAGCCGGCCCAGCCCGGACTGGCCAAAACCACCTGTTTCTCCCTCAGCAAAAAGCCGGATGTGGCTGTTGACCCAGATCGTGCCAGAGCGCACCGCCCGGCTGATCCGCAGGGCACGGTTGAGATCTTTGGTGAATACGCTCCCCGCCAGCCCATAGGCCGTGGCATTGGCCTTGGTCACCGCCTCCGCTTCATCGCTGAACCGCTCGATCGAAACGATCGGACCAAAAAGCTCGTCTTGAACCAGACGCGACGACAGGTCATCGATGCGAAAGAGTGTCGGCGTCAGAAAGGCCCCTTGATTGAGCGCCGCGCCACGCAGCACCATCTCGCCCTCATCGCCCGCCTGCTCGATCAATTGCGTGACCCGGCTCACATTCGCGCGGTCAATCATCGCCCCCATTTGGCTTTGAGGATCCTGCCCCGGCCCCACGCGAACCGCTTCAAACGCCGCTTTAATTCGCTCCTGAAACGCGGGCAATGCCGCCTCATGCACCAAGAACCGTGCAGCCGCGACACAGATCTGACCCGCCATCATCAAGGCACCATGGGTCAATTCCTTCACCGCCAGATCCATATCCGCATCGGGAAAAACAATCGCGGGCGCTTTGCCCCCCAATTCGAGGCCCACACGCTTGAGCGTTGGCGCCGCCCCCGCCATGATCCTTTTGCCTGTAGCCGAGGAGCCTGTAAACGAGATCACATCCACATGCGCCGATGCCACAATCGCCTCGCCTACGACGCTTCCATCTTCGTTGACTGAATTCACCACGCCCTTGGGCAGTGACGGACAAGCATCAAGGCACTCCATCACCTTGGCGTGCACCAGCGATGTCTGTTCTGCGGGTTTGATCACACATGTGCATCCCGCTGCCATCGCGGGTGTCAGCGACCGGATCAGCAATGTTACAGGTGCATTCCAAGGCACGATAATCCCTGCCACACCTGCGGCTTCGCGATGAAAAAGCGACATTTGCCCGGGCATCACTTCCTGCATGCTGCCCCGGATCGTGCGCGCCAACCCAGCGTAATAGCGGGTTTCCGAAATCGACCCCATCATCTCGCCCATCGCCTCTGCGAAGAGCTTGCCATTCTCAGCAACGATCAACGCAGCCAGCTCTTGCTTTGCTGCCTCCAACTGATCCGCAAACTCGAAAAGAGCCTGCGCGCGCACGCGCGGGGAATGTGCCCATGTGCTGCCAAAAAAGGTCGCGCGCGCCACGCGTGCGGCCTGTTCGGTCAGCCCAGCAGACCCTTTGTGGTAATGGCCCAACACAGCGTCATTGGCTGGGTTGATACTCTCCCCCAACGAACCATCGCCAAGCCATTCTCCGTTGATGTAATGACGCGCAGGCTTGCTCATCTCAGCCCCATCACAGCGTCAAGCCAAGCAGTTTGGCGGCGTTATCTTGATAGATCTTCTTGCGGGTGGCCGCGCTGACATCAAGGGTATCAAGGATCTTGATTGTCTCGCGAATATACATCGGGCCTTTTTCCGGGTCGAACGGCGCATCAGAGGCAAACATCACCCGATCCTCCCCAAAGAACTCAATCGCGTGCTCGATTGCCTTGCGCGAACCGAAAGAGGCCGTATCCGCGTAAAACTCTTTGAAATACTCCAGATGCGGCCGCTGCAAACCGCGCAGGACTTCCCCCAGATCAGAATCTGTCGTCCGGGCCCCCATCTGGTCCCACCCCGGCCCGACGCGGCCCTCAAAGAACGGGATCATCCCGCCTGCATGGTGCGTGATCACCTTGAGGCCGGGATTGCGGTCGAACATGCCCGAGAACACCAAACGCGCCATCGCCGCCGAGGTTTCATAGGGCCAGCCAAAGGTCCACCAGATCTCATACTCCGACTTCTTTTCACTCAGATAATCCGGAAAATTCGCCCCGCGCGCCGGGTGCATCCAAACCGCTTTTCCGGTCGAAGCCATATAGTCAAAGAAGGGTTCAAATTCGGGCAAGTCGAGTGGTTTGCCACCAACATTGGTGAAGATTTGCATGCCACATGCGCCAAGGTCTTCGATATTGCGGCGGGCTTCTTCGACCATTGCATCGGGGTTGTTCAAAACAGCGGTGCCAATGAATCCGGGAAAACGGTCGGGGTATTTCTGGCATAGCTCCGCCATCCCATCCGAGGCAATCTGCGCCAGTTCCAAAGATTTTGCCGCATCGGCGTATTTTTCAAAGGGGGGTGAGGCCAGCGAAAGGATTTGACAATAATCCTCCCCAAAGAGGTCCATCACCTCAAACCGCTTATCTAGATCGGTCATCATCGGGACGGCTTCAGAACGGCGCGTGATATCGGTGGTTTCCCCCACATGCGCGATCAATGCGTCATGGAATGGCTTCGGCCAAATATGATTGAAGACGTCGATTTTTTTCATGCTGCACTCATTTCTATCGTGTTGTGTTTATTCTGCGTCCAGACGGTTTTCGGTCAGCGTTTCCGTCAGTGCACCAGCGGCTCGGATCACTGCGTCACGGACAAGGGTCAGGCGCGCATCGTCGAGTGTGTCGCGATCAATGGTCATGCACAAAACCGCCACGGGCACCGCGCCGCCGTCGTAAACCGGAGCGGCCACACCAATCACGCCGGGCGTCACCTCGCCGCGCGCCGTGAATACACCCGCCTTGCGCTGCGCCTTAAAGGTTTCCGCGATCTCCTCGACACTGGACCCTAGCCCGACAGCTTGCAGGTCAGCGAAGTTCTCGCGGATTTTCTCCAGCATTTGTTTGCGGGGCAAATTGGCGAGGATTGCGCGCGAAATCGCGCCGCGCGCCAATGGCATCGGTCGCCCGCGCGGGTAGCTCGACTTCGCATTGCTCGCCGAAACTTCTGCGTCGACACAAAGCAACTTGTTGCCATACCACCGCACCAAGAGCGCCGTGCTGGGATGCACTTTTGCCAGCCCTTCAAGGATGGGACGCCCCTCTCGCATCAAGACGTCAGATTTCCGCATCAGGAAATCCATCTCCACCACGCGCGGCCCCAATGTATAACGATGTCCACTATGCTGGGTCAAAAACCCCGCATCATTCAGGAATTTCAAATAGCGATAAAGTGTGGGGCGGCTGTAGTTGATCGCTGCCATCATGTCATCGGCAGTCCACTCTAGCCGCTCTTCGGTAAACAGCCCCAAAAGCGCCAGAATACGTTCAGCACTTCCCACCCCAGTTGTCATGCGCCTGCCCTCTTGATTGCACGGTTGCGTCGCATGTCATTCCACATCATCAAAGCCCCGCCAATAAGGCCGATGACGTCAGAATAAATCGCCCCTGCAAACATCCCCGCAGGCATAAGTGCCAAGAGTCCAAAGACCGCAAAAAATACCCGCGCAAGCGGATCAAGCTGACCCGAGAAATATCCAGCAATCGCGGCCGAAACCAGCCAGACCCCCACCACAGCCGTCGCTACAGCCAAGGCAATTTCCCAAGGGTCGCCAATCAAGATCAGCGTCGGAGAAAACACAAAGAGCACCGGAATCACATAGGCTGACCAGCCAAAGCGCATCGCGGCCCATCCTGTCGCCATGGCAGACGCCTTAGCAATGCTGGCCGCCGCAAACGCCGCCATGGCAATGGGCGGGGTGATCATCGACATCATACCAAAATAGAGCACGTAAAGATGTGCC
>DOOI01000214.1:10108-10447 GCA_003512825.1 Paracoccaceae bacterium
ATAGAGCACGTAAAGATGTGCCGCGATGGGCTCGATCCCCACCTGCACCAAGGCAGGCGCCACCAGTGCAGCCAAAAGCACGTAAACCCCAAGTGTGGGCAATCCCATGCCCAAAATGATGCAGACCAGCGCCGACAGGAACAGCAACATCACCGCGCTGCCGCCTCCCACCTGCACCAGCGCATAGGTCAGGTTGAAACTCAGACCGGTCACGTTGAGCACGCCAATCACGATGCCAGACGCCGCCGAGATCAACAAAATCTCGACCACCACATGCCCGGATTGCGCCAAGGAGGAAAAGATCACGCGCAAGCTGGGACGCGTTCCACGATAGCAGAT
>DOOI01000218.1:0-5030 GCA_003512825.1 Paracoccaceae bacterium
CGGGAGGCGCTTCTTGGTAGAGCTCCGAGAGATCAGGCTCGCCTCGGCCCATCGTCTCGCATCCCGAAAGCCCAAAAGCTGCGACAAGCGCAAGCAGAGACGCGAGGGCGCGGGGGGGGGCGGAACGGTGCATTGCTCGGGCCTCTTGAGGGCGTTTGGCAGAGCCTATCCGATTGCGCGGCTTTGGGAAAGCGCAGGCTTGGTTTGTGGTGCGGGGGCGCCGGGCGCATGTGGGGCGGTGTCGAGGAGGCGGTCGAGCATCGGCGAGATATCTTCGACGGTTTCAGCAATCACATGCGTCACCCCACCCTCGCGCTGCAAACGCCCGGTGACCCGCAAAAGCCGTGCGGAAATGATGGCACGCCGCTGTGCCTCATAGAGTTTTTTCCAGACAATCACATTCACCACGCCGGTTTCATCCTCCAGCGTGAGAAAGATCACACCTTTGGCCGTGCCGGGCCGCTGACGCAAGATCACCAGCCCTGCCACAGTGATCCGTGCCCCATTAGGGGGCCAATCAAGCTCGGCTGCTGGAAGGGCAGCAGGGGGGCGGGGCCAGGCGCGGTGCATGGGAACCTCAAAGAGGGACTATTTTTGAGAACATTATAGGAACACTCGAGTGCTCGCAAGTCTGTGACATCAGGATGCAAAAATCCGCTGGCAGCACGCCGGGTGCTTCGTTAGGTAGAAGCGCAAGTTTTTAAGGGAGCCCGGACGATGGCGAAAATTACTTATATCGAGCACAATGGCAAAGAGCATGTTGTGGATGTGGCCAATGGGCTGACCGTAATGGAAGGCGCACGCGACAATAACATTCCCGGTATCGAAGCCGATTGCGGCGGTGCCTGCGCCTGCTCGACGTGCCATGTCTATGTCGATGCCGCTTGGGTAGAAAAGCTGCCCGCCAAGGATGAAATGGAAGCCGATATGCTCGATTTTGCTTGGAATCCCGACGCAGACCGCTCGCGCCTGACCTGCCAGATCAAAGTGTCCGACGCTTTAGATGGTTTGGTCGTTCATATGCCCGAGAAGCAGATCTGATGGGCGCGCGCGCGCCGCGACAACTGTGGCGCGCGTTTTCGCCTATGGCGCGCGGCGCGATTTTGGCGTTGAGCCTGTGGGGGCCGGGGCAGGGCGCTCTGGCTCAAACAATCACCGCTGCCGCCTATGCCGAGCCGACGGATCGCTATGATCACGCGGTCTTGGGGGATGCGCTGGAATGGGGGGCTTTGCGGCTTACGCTATCAGATGGGAGCGAGCGCCTCTATCGATTGCCAGAAGCCTTGGTGTTTGAAGATATAGCGCCACGCTTGGCCGATGTGGATGGCGATGGTGCCCCAGAGGTGATCGTTGTGGAAACCGCGCTCGCAACAGGCGCGCGTCTGGCGGTTTGGGGGGCGGAAGGGCGACGCGCGGCAACGCCGCATATCGGCCAGACCCACCGCTGGCTGGCCCCTGTTGGAGCGGCGGATTTTGACGGCGATGGCAAGATCGAGATTGCCGTGGTGGACCGCCCACATCTGGCCCGTATCCTCACCCTTTGGCGCTATGAGGCCGGGTCGCTGCGATTGGCGGCTACGGCGTCTGGCTTTACCAATCACCGCATTGGTTGGGATTATATCGCGGGGGGCGTGCGTCAATGCGCCGGAGCGCCTGAGATGATTGTCGCTGATCCCGATTGGCGGCGCATTCTGGCGGTGCGCTTTGATGGGGCGCAAGTCACTGCCAAAGATCTGGGCCGCTACAGCGCAGAGGCCATGCGCGCGGCAACGCTCTGCCGCGGTTAGGCTTCGGCTTTTAGTTCTGCGATCAATTCCGCAATCGGGCGCATCCGCCTTTGGCGCTTGGGACCATAGCCTTTTCTAAGGGCCATCCCCAAAAATACCGCCAGCAGCCCCGGCATTGCATCGGTTGCAAAATCCAACAGCGACTGGGTTTGCAGCAAGGTGAGGATCGGCAGGCTAATCCCTGCCACCATCAACCCAAGCCCGCTGAAATGGATCAGCCGGGCCAATCGCTCTGACAAGCCCTCTTCGATTTCTCGCGTCGGCTGTGCCGCCATCAAGGCTTCGAGTGTGGCGATGATCGCGGCGCGAAACGCCATGTCATCGGGGCCGCCCAAAAAGGCGCGCCGGGTCAAATGCTGGCGGATTTCGCGCCTATCTTCCTCCAGATGCAGCACCAGCATGCGGGTGATGCTTTGGCCGAGCCGCCGCGACTGCCAGCGGGCATGGGTAACGTTTTTCAAATCGGCCTGCCAAAGCGGGCTGCCCGCCTCTTTGACTTCGCTCAGCGAGGTGCCCGCAATTTGATAGCGGCGCGTGGCGCGCAGCGCGGCGGGTTTGACGGGGTAGACCCGTGCCCGGCTCATAGGGCGCGCCAGCCGATGTCACGGCGGCAAAACCCCTCGGGCCAGTCGATGGCATCAACCATCGCATAGGCCCGGGCCTGCGCTTCCTTGAGGCTGGCCCCACGGGCCGTGACGTTGAGGACGCGCCCGCCATTGGCCAAAATCTTGCCGTCCTCTGCGCGGGTGCCTGCATGAAACACCATGTTTTGGCTATCTTCCGGCAGAGTGTCCAACCCACGTATGACTGTGCCCTTCTTTGGAGTGCCGGGGTAGCCTTCGGCAGCCATCACCACTGTCACCGCGTGATCGTCCGCCCAATTCACCTTTGCCTCTGCCAAGCGCCCTTCGGCACAGGCATGGATCAGGTCAAACGCTTGCCCGCCAAGGCGCATCATCAGCACTTGGCACTCCGGGTCGCCGAAGCGAACATTGTATTCCACAAGGCGCGGCATCCCGTCCTTGATCATCAGTCCGGCATATAGCACGCCCTGATAGGGCATGCCCCGCCGCGCCATTTCGCGCATGGTGGGTTTGACGATGTCGTCGAGCGCGCGGGTGGCAATCGCCTCCGACAGCACAGGCGCGGGGGAATAAGCGCCCATGCCGCCTGTGTTTGGACCAGTATCACCATCGCCAACGCGCTTGTGGTCCTGCGCTGTGCCGATGGCCAACACGGTCTCGCCATCGACCAAGAGGAAATAAGATGCCTCTTCGCCTTCCATGAATTCCTCGATCACCGCTTCGGCTCCGGCATCGCCAAATTCCGAGAACACGGTCTCGACACCCTCCAGCGCTTCCTCGAGTGTCATGGCGACGATGACACCCTTGCCTGCGGCCAACCCGTCGGCCTTGATCACAATCGGCGCGCCTTGGGTGCGGATGTAGTCCTTGGCGGCCTCTACTTCGGTGAAGCGGGCATAGGCGGCCGTCGGAGCATTGGCGGCGTCGCAGATTTCTTTCGTGAAAGCCTTGGAGGCTTCGAGGCGCGCGGCATCCTTGGAGGGGCCAAACACCAAAAGCCCTGCCTCGCGCAACCGATCAGCGACCCCTGCGGCCAAGGGCGCTTCAGGACCGACCAGAACAAAATCAATCGCATTCTCAAAACAGAACTCTGCCACGGCGCCGCCGTTGAGAATGTCGATATCGGCGCATTCGGCAATGGCCGAAATCCCCGCATTGCCCGGCGCCACGATCAACTTATCGCATTTCGGATTTTGCAGCGTGGCCCATGCCAAGGCGTGTTCGCGCCCGCCGCTTCCTAGGATAAGGATGTTCATGGGCTCGTCTCCTGCTTGGCCTTGCTTGTTGGGGGTAATAAGGTTTGAACGAGTGAACGACAAGCGCGGCTGTGCCGTGCCGGGAAGGAAAGCGCCGAATGGACCTGATCGACGACGACGCCCCGCGCAGCAATGCGCCCGAATTCTCCGTCAGCGAACTGTCCGGCGCGCTCAAACGGATGATTGAAGGCGAGTTTTCGCATGTACGGGTGCGGGCCGAGTTGAGCCGGATTTCTCGACCGGGCTCAGGGCATCTCTATGTTGACCTAAAAGACGACCGCTCGGTCATTGGCGGGGTGATGTGGAAGGGCACGGTCTCCCGGTTGCAAATGCGCCCCGAGGAGGGGATGGAAGTGGTGGCCGTAGGCCGTCTGACCACCTTCCCCGGTCAATCGCGCTACCAGATGGTGATCGAAGATATGTCGCCTGCGGGGCTGGGTGCGCTGATGGCGATGCTGGAAAAGCGGCGCGCGACATTGCAGGCCGAAGGGCTTTTTGCTGCTGAGCGCAAAAGGCCGCTGCCTTACCTTCCCGAGGTGATCGGGGTTGTCACGTCGCCGTCTGGTGCGGTGATCCGGGATATCCTCCATCGCCTCTCAGACCGTTTCCCGCGCCAAGTGGTGGTCTGGCCTGTGGCGGTGCAAGGCAAGGATTGTGCGGCCCAAGTGGCGCGCGCCATCCAAGGGTTCAATGCCTTGCCAGCAGGCGGCCCGGTGCCGCGCCCGGATTTGCTGATCGTGGCACGAGGGGGCGGATCGGTCGAGGATTTGTGGGGCTTCAACGAAGAAATCGTGGTGCGCGCTGCCGCTGCGTCACAGATCCCGCTGATTTCGGCGGTGGGCCATGAAACCGACACCACGCTGATCGACTATGCCTCCGACAAACGGGCCCCGACGCCGACGGCGGCGGCGGAAATGGCGGTGCCTGTGCGCGCTGAATTGCTCGGCTGGACAGCAGACCAAGGCGCGCGCCTTGTGCGGGCGGCAACGGGGCATCTGGGCCAACGCGGGCAGCGCCTGCGTGATCTGGCACGTGCCTTGCCGCGCCCGGTCAGCTTGGTTGAAGGGCCGCGCCAACGCCTTGACGCCGCACAAGACCGTTTGCCGCGCGCCTTGACGGCAGGGGTCGAGCGACGCGGTGCGGCTTTGGCGCGCACCGCAGGCGGATTGCGCCCGGCAATGCTGCTTGGCCTGACCCGCGAGGCCCGGCAAAAATGGCAGGCAAGCGGGGTCCGACTGTTGTCTGCGCTTCAGCGCCTCACGATTTCCCGGCAAGAAATGCTGGCGCGCCGTGCTGACAGGCTTAATGCGGCGCCCCTGCGCGAGCGGCTCAAGCGCGAGGCGCGCGAAGTGATGCGCCTTTCAGCGCGGCTTGATGAGGCTTTCGCCCGGGCAACAGGGGCG
>DOOI01000218.1:5309-5555 GCA_003512825.1 Paracoccaceae bacterium
TTTCGCCCGGGCAACAGGGGCGCGCCGGGAGCGGCTTCACGCCTTGGACCGTTTGCGTGAAACCATGGGGTATCGCGCGACGTTGGCGCGTGGCTATGCGGTGGTGCGCGCCGAGGGCCAGTTGGTGACCACTGCGGCACAGGCGGCCGAGGCCGGGCTCTTGGAAATCGAATTCGCAGATGCGCGTCTGGCCGCTTTACCTTCTGCGACGACTGCGTCTGCGGCCCCGCGAGGGCGCAAATCGGC
>DOOI01000218.1:5831-6545 GCA_003512825.1 Paracoccaceae bacterium
CGCAAATCGGCAAAATCCGAGCCGCCCCCCGAGCAAGGCACGCTTTTGTAACGCCGCCCGCCGCCGCACCGGGCGATCGCTCTAGGCTTCAGACGCCGATTTTCGGACCAAGACACAGCAGCGGCTCGCCGCTTTGTTCTACCTCATACAGCAAGCTTTGGCTGGGATCGTTTTGAAATCGCGCCACCAAGCCGCTGGCGGCGCGCTCAAAGCTCCAGCATTGCGGGTCGGGGTTGTCGTCATAGACGAAGCAAATCAGCCCTGCTTCCTCATACCACTGCCCGTCTTTGCAATCGCCATCAAGAAACGACCAGCGCACGCGCCGCCCTTCAAGGTATTCCTCGCCCCCATAAGGGCTGCCTGCGGAGCCGTAATAGAAGGTTTTGCCGCGCGTATAGGCATCAAATTCCGCTGCGGTCATCCGCGTTTCGGCGGCCCCCAGCAGACTGGGCAGTACCATCAAGAGGAAGGCTGCTCTTTTCATGCTCTCAGCATGCCTCAAACGCGATCTTCTCGCTAGTGCCGCAACGAGAGGCTGGCGAAAAGTTGAGAAGCGGCCCTAGAGTGGCGCATGGTAAATGCATTTCTCATCGCAGGCGGTGGCGCGGCTTTGGCCTATTGGGCCGTGGTGCGCTGGCCGCCCTCGCTGGGGCGCAGTGCGCTCAAGACCGCCGCACTGGGCTTGCCGCTTCTTGGATTGGCACAGGCGGGGTG
>DOOI01000218.1:6807-8588 GCA_003512825.1 Paracoccaceae bacterium
TCTTGGATTGGCACAGGCGGGATGGCCGCTGCTGGCCCTTTTGGGGCTGGCGGCCTGTGTCTTGGGGGATCTGGCGTTGTCACGACCGGGGGAGCGGGCGCTCAAGGCCGGGATTGGCGCGTTTGCTCTGGGTCATATCGCCTATGTGGCCGCGATGGTGCAGGCGGGTGATCTGGTTTTGCCCACCACAGCGCTGCCGCTTGTTGGATGTGCAGCTCTTGTGGTCTTGGGTCTTTCTACGCGGCGCTGGCTCTTGCCCTACGCGGGGGCGCTGCGCCCTGCGGTGGCGATCTATGTGGCGCTGATCTTGTTGATGGGGATCACAGCATTCCTGCGGCAACCGATTTCCCCTTGGCTCATCACAGGCGCATTAAGCTTTGTGGCCTCCGATTTGATTCTCGCGATAGAGCTCTTTCGGTTGGGCGAAAACCGCTGGAGAGCGCTGACCGCGCGGCTGGTCTGGCCGCTCTACATTGCCGGGCAGGCGGGCATTATGGCGGGTCTTGGGCCTTTGGGGTGATGCGCGGGCCTTTTCATCGCGCGCAGAACGGCTTAGGTGAGAGAAAACAGCGCAAGAGAGACGGCCCATGTCCCTGTTCTGCAAGCTCAAGGAGCGGCACTTCAAATCCTCTACCAAGATTGACGAGGGCCTGACCGCGCTTGTCGATGAGGGCGCGTCCAAAGCGCCTCCAGAGACCTCTCCAGAGATCCTCCCAGAGACCTCCCCAGAGTTGCCGCCCGCGACGATGCCCGTGACGCCAGTAGTCGCCGCACCTACACCGCCTTCAACGGCCCCCCGGCCGGCCGCGAAACCCGCAGCCCCTCCCAGCGCTGCCCCAGAGCGCCCAGCGCCTGCGTCAAGCGCCGCAGCCCCCGACAAGCCCGGCCTTTTGGGGCGGCTCTTTCGCCGTGAAGACAGCGCCGCGCCGCGCCGTCTGGTGGATGATGCCATGCTCGAAGATCTTGAAGATTTGCTCATTCAGGCCGATCTGGGCGTCGATACTGCCTCGCGGGTTACTGCCAACCTTGCCGAAGACCATTTCGGCAAGCGCCTCTCGGCACATGAAATCAAATCCGCCCTTGCCGCTGAAATCGCGCGCATCATGGAACCCGTGGCCAAACCGATGCCGCTTTACCCATCGACGCCACAGGTCGTGTTGGTCGTCGGTGTCAACGGTTCTGGCAAGACCACAACAATCGGAAAACTGGCCTCGCAATTCCGCGCTGCTGGCAAATCGGTTGTTATTGCTGCCGGGGATACATTCCGTGCCGCTGCCGTCGAGCAATTGCAGGTCTGGGGCGAGCGGGCAGGTGTCCCAGTCTTGACCGCTCCCGAGGGCTCTGATCCCGCGTCACTTGCGTTTGACGCAATGGAACAAGCGCGCCGCGATGGGGCAGACCTGTTGCTGATCGATACCGCCGGACGCTTGCAAAACCGTCAAGATTTGATGGAAGAACTCTCGAAAATCGTGCGGGTTATCCGCAAAAAAGATCCCGAAGCGCCGCATAATACGCTTCTCGTGCTCGATGCGACCACCGGGCAAAATGCCCTCAGCCAAGTCGAGATTTTCCGCAAACTCGCAGATGTCTCGGGCCTTGTGATGACCAAGCTCGACGGCACTGCCAAGGGCGGTGTTCTGGTCGCCTTGGCCGACAAGTTTGGCCTTCCGATTCACGCCATCGGATTGGGCGAAACCATCGACGATCTGGCCCCCTTCGATCCCGAGGAATTTGCCGCAGCCCTGACCGGGCTAGATCGTTCATGAACGCGCAGCTGTGTG
>DOOI01000218.1:8880-9304 GCA_003512825.1 Paracoccaceae bacterium
CCCAAACATGATCGAATGGTTGGCCGCCATTGAAGGCACTGAAACAGGCCATGATGTGGCTTTGGCGCTGGCGCTGCTGGCGGCGTTTCTGCATGCGGTGTTTGGGGCATTGCAAAAGGGGCGCTATGATCCTTGGCTGATGCGCGGTGCTATTGATTTCAACTACTTGCTCATTGCCTTGCCTGTTGCGCTCTTCCTCGTTCCGCGCCCTACTCCCTTTGTCTGGGCCTTGCTGGGGGGCGCATTTGTCATTCATACGCTCTACAAGCTTCTTCAGGCACAGGCCTATTCCAAAGGGGCCTACACCGTCGTCTATCCTGTGGTGCGGGGCACGGGGCCGCTCTTTACCGTTTTTGGCGCATGGCTGCTTTTTGAAGAAGTGTTCACGCCTGTTCAATGGATGGGGGTGGGGGTATTGCTTTCG
>DOOI01000218.1:9570-19458 GCA_003512825.1 Paracoccaceae bacterium
CTTTCGGGTATTTTTGGCCTCGCCCTTTACAATTACCGCTATCTCACGGCGGCGCGCGACACTTTGGTGCAGGCTTTGGGCCTTGCGGTTGTAACGGGATTGTTCGTCGCCCTCTACACCACCTATGATGCCTATGGTGTGCGCGCAGCGGCCAATCCCTTTACCTTTATCGCGTGGTTCTTTGTGCTCGATGGCATTGTTTTCCCCCCGATCAGCTATTTGCATTGGCGCGCGATGCCAAACCGTCCCGCGCCCAAGCCCTTGATGCTGCGTGGCCTGATTGGCGCGCTCATAGCGTTCTTTTCCTTCGGTTCGATCATGATGGCCACGCGCCTCGACAAGGTGGGCGAAGCTGCGATATTGCGCGAAACCTCCACGGTCTTTGCCGCACTCATCGGCTGGCTTGTGCTGAAAGAAACCGTTGGACCCCGCCGCATCGCGCTGATGTGTTTGATTGCACTTGGCGCCGTGATAGTTGAGTTCGGGGGTTAACCCCAATCCCCCTCGGGCCGCGTCATGGCCCAAGACCCAAGGAGACACTATGGCCGAACGCACAATCCATCCGCTGGTGAAATCAGTTCTCGAATTTGGCCCGGTGCTGGCGTTTTTCGCCGCCTATCTCATGCTGAAAGACGAGATATTCACCATTCGTGGCACGGAGTATGAGGGCTTCATTCTGGTCACAGCGGGGTTCGTGCCCTTGATGGTTCTCTCTACGGGGATTTTGTGGAAACTCACGGGCAAGCTGTCAAAAATGCAGGCCCTGACGCTGATCTTGATCGTGGTCTTTGGGGGATTGTCGGTCTGGCTCAATGATGAGCGGTTTTTCAAGATGAAACCGACGATGATCTACTTGCTGTTCGGCTTCATCTTGGGCTTTGGCCTTTGGCGCGGCGAAAGCTATCTCAGGGTGGTGATGGAAGAAATGATGCCCCTCAAGCCAGAGGGCTGGATGATCCTAACCCGACGCCTGTGCTATTTCTTCTTGGCACTTGCTGTGCTGAACGAAGCGATCTGGCGTACGCAAACCACCGAAACATGGGTGTATTTCAAAACCTTCGGCCTGAGCTTGGCGATTTTTGGCTTCTTCATCTCGCAGGGCAAACTCTTTGGCCGCTACGGTATCTCCGAGGATGACAAAGCCTGAGCAGGCTCAGGTTTTTCGGCCAAAAAGCACGCTTTCGGCGCGTTTGTCAGCTTGCACCGGGGTGCGAAGCTCTGCATGCAGCGCCCGCCCTCGCATTACACCGGGGCGATTGCCCACCTCCGCAAGCCATCGCGCCAGATGCGGCTTGTCGTCAAGCGTCTGCTCTTGGCCTTCCCAAAGCGAGGCCCAAGGCCAAATCGCCATGTCCGCAATCGAGAAAAACGCGCCTGCCACAAAGGCCCGATCTGCCAGCCGCGTGTCCAGCACCCGGTAAAGGCGGCCTACCTCGCTACGATAGCGGTCCTTGGCATAGGGCAGGTCTTGAGGCGGATCCATGACAGGGGCGTATTTCAGAAAGTGATGCGCTTGGCCCGCCATCGGCCCCACGCCTCCCATTTGCCACATCAGCCATTGATCCACTTCGATCTGATCGCGCGCCGTGGCGCCATAGAATTGCCCGGTCTTGCGGGCGAGATATTGCAAAATTGCGCCAGACTCGAACAGCGAGACCGGTGCGCCATCCGGACCGTCCGGGTCGACGATTGCGGGCATGCGGTTGTTTGGTGACAGCTTGAGAAACTCTGGCTTGAACTGATCGCCTTCGCGGATATTCACCAGATGCACCTGATAAGGCAGCCCCATCTCTTCTAGGGCAATCGATATTTTCCAACCATTGGGCGTGGGCCAAAAATGGAAATCAATGCTCATCGTGGTCATCTCCTGTTTCGCCGCAGGATGCGTCCAGATCATGCCGGGTGCAAGAGGCCAAGGCCGGGCATCTTGGGCGAAGGTGATCGGGTGGCCAAAAGCGAAAGCGGCCATTCTTCGGGGTGGCGCAATATCTCGCGATGCAGCGCCATAGCGCCCGGATTTGCATAGCCCGCCCAATGGCATAGCGCCCGGCGCCTCAGCGTCAGCCCCATGCCGCGGGCTGCCAAAAGCGCTTGCAGTCCCGGTGCATCAAGATGCAGATCCACGCGGTTTTGCGCCCAACCCAGCCCCCCGGCGATACCCGCCCCCATACCCGTGTCCGGCCCGACATCAACGCGGCCCAGGCCCTGTGTCGTCTTGGGGCGCGCGTGCCGCAGGGCCCGTGCAAAGATCAGGTCAAAGGCCGCATTGGCGCGCCATGTGACATTGATCAGTTCCGCCTGTCGCCCGGCAGGCGTTGCAAGCGCTTCAAGCGCCGTCTTGCGCCATTCCGCCCCGGCCAGCGCGACGATCCGGCCCATGTCCCCGGCATCCAGCCATGGCAGCGCGGCCAAAATCACCCGCACGCCCAGCGAATGCCCAATCGCATGCACAGGCCGCCCCCCTGACCCCAAGCGCAGGCTTGCAATCACCGAGGCCAACATACGCCCCGCTTCTCCGGCGCGGCAATAGGCCTCTCTCAATCCACAGCGCGCATGCCAACCAATCGCCACGCATAGCCCGGTGCTCTGCGCGCTGGCATCGAAACCCAACCCCTCAGGCCAACTCGTCACCCCGGTGTCACCAAGGCCAAAAATGTGCCGATGCGGGCAATGGCGGGAATGTCCCGGCTCAAAATTCCAGCCATGCACCATCACGATGATCGGTCCACTGCTCTGCCGGGCAGCCCGCGCCAAAGCCGAGCCCGCAGGCCGACCCCGCCCATGGATCTCTGCCCCCTCTGGTCCGATATTCACCCGCAAAATGGCCATTTTCCCTCACTCGCTGTGGTCCTTGATCTTGAAACTCCCGCTAACCGCAGGCTGCGACCAAGGCGTGACGGTTCGGTAAACGTCGCGTGACAGACTGCGCCTCTTGCCTTCGGATCTGTTGACGAGGCAGCGCGTGGGGCGTAAATGGCGGTCGTGGCGATTTGTTACCGGATTGCGGGCCACTTTAAATAAGCCGCTAAAGAGGTCAGCCCGAGGGATCCCCAGCGCCTGACCGCGTACGGGGTTTTTTTATGGGCAAAAGCGCCCGAAGGGATGCGACATGACACAAGGCAGGTCAAAAGACGGCACGGCTCAAAATCAAGGCAAGAACCGGGAAAACTGGAGCAAACGCACCCAGCTCGTTCATGGGGGCACGCGGCGCAGCCAGTATAACGAAGTCTCCGAAGCAATTTTTCTGACCCAAGGCTTTGTCTATGACACCGCCGAGCAAGCCGAAGCCCGTTTCATCAAAGTCGGCGACGATGAATTCATCTATGCGCGCTATGGCAACCCCACCGTGCGGATGTTTGAGGATCGGATTTCCGCATATCTGGGGTTTGAAGATGGTTTTGCCTGCGCCTCTGGCATGGCGGCGGTCAATGGCGCGCTCACGGCGCTTTTGAAAGCGGGCGATCACGTTGTGGCCTCGCGCGCGCTGTTCGGATCTTGCCTTTACGTGCTGCAAGATGTGCTCGCGCGCTTTGGTGTCGAAGTGACGTTGATCGACGGGACGAATAACGCCGCTTGGGATGCGGCTTTGCGGCCCAATACCCGGCTGGTGTTTCTCGAATCAATCTCGAACCCGACGCTGGAAGTGATCGACCTGCGATATGTCTGTGACGCGGCGCATAAGGTCGGCGCTTTGGTGCTTGTCGATGATGCCATGGCCACGCCAGTGTTTTCCTACGCCAAGGAATGCGGAGCCGACATTGCCATCGTCTCGACCACCAAACATGTGGACGGGCAGGGGCGGATGCTGGGGGGAATCATCTGTGGCGACAAAGCTCTGATCCGTGGCCCGATCGAGGCCTATATGAAGCACACGGGCGGGGCGATGAACCCTTTTGCCGCTTGGACCCATCTCAAGGCCTTGGAAACCATGGAGCTGCGTGTGCGCGCCCAAGCGACGGCCGCGCTGCATGTCGCCGATGCGCTGGCGGGCCATCCCAAACTCTCGGCGGTGCGCTATCCAACCCACCCCAAACATCCTCAATATGATCTCGCCTGCGCGCAGGCCCCCTTTGGCGGCACCGTGCTGACGCTGGATGTAAGGGGCGGTAAAGACGCCTGTTTCCGCTTTCTCAACGCCTTGGAAACAGTGTTGATTTCCAATAACTTCGCAGATGCAAAGTCCATCGCCACGCATCCTGCCACCACCACCCATCAGCGCCTGCCACAAGACCAGAAAGACCTCTTGGGCATCACGCCCGGTTTGGTGCGCCTTTCCATCGGTCTCGAAGACCCGGCTGACTTGATCGCAGACCTCACTGCCGCGTTGGAGGCGGTATAAGTTTTTTCCTTTGAAGTGATCCATTATGTCGATTGCGGCGTAATTCTAATCGGATTTGGGAAAACGCGGTGGTTACCCTATATTAGAGTGACCGCCGGACCGCAGAGGGGACCGCCATGAACTTTCATACGCCGGCACTGAACCGCCAGCCGTCGCGTGCAGAAGCCGAAGAGGCTTTGGCCCGGCTGCGCGCTTGGGCGGCACGCGCGACGGAAGCGGAAATTACTGATCTCGACCCCGGCGTGACGGCGCTTCTTACCGCCGCGCCCGATTCCTACCCGGTGCTGTCGCGGCTCTATCCGCATGGCTTCGAAGCGACCGCGTCTTACAAAGACACGCTTCCCGACCTGCAAAATGGCCCCTCTTCGCTCATTCGGGGCGCAAAACGGCAGATCCAGCACGTTGGCATCTCCAATTTTCGCTTGCCCATCCGCTTTCACACACGCGATGGCGCCGATCTGACGCTTGAAACCAGCGTGACGGGCACTGTCAGCCTTGAGGCGGACAAAAAAGGCATCAACATGAGCCGCATCATGCGCTCTTTCTACAAGCATGCCGAAAAGACATTCAGCTTCGAAACAGTCGAAGCGGCGCTTGATGATTACAAGACCGATCTCGAAAGCTTTGATGCCCGCATTCAAATGCGCTTTAGCTATCCAGTGAAGGTGCAATCGCTGCGCTCGGGTCTGGAAGGCTATCAATATTATGACATCGCGCTCGAATTGATCGAGAGCGCAGGCGTGCGGAAGAAAATCCTGCACCTCGATTATGTCTATTCCTCTACCTGCCCCTGCTCGCTCGAACTGTCCGAGCACGCCCGTCAGTATCGTGGCCAATTGGCGACGCCGCATTCGCAGCGCTCCGTTGCGCGGGTCTCGCTGGAAATCAAAGACGGCGCGGTCTTGTGGTTCGAGGATGTGATTGCCATGGCGCGGTCAGCGGTTCCCACGGAAACCCAAGTGATGGTGAAGCGCGAAGACGAGCAGGCGTTTGCCGAATTGAACGCAGCCAATCCAATTTTCGTCGAAGATGCCGCGCGCCTGTTTTGCCGCGAATTGCAAGATGATGAGCGCGTTGGTGATTTCCGCGTTATCGCCAGCCACCAAGAAAGCTTGCACAGCCATGATGCTGTGTCGGTTTTGGTGGAAGGCAGCACATTCGCCGCCGAGAGCCTGGACCCCCGGCTCTTCCAATCCCTGTTTCATATTGGGTGACGGCGGTTTTCGCTAATCCGAGAACCTGACGAAACCTGATCCACCCCCTTGGAGCCCCCGCCCCCAAGGGGGTGTTGTGCATTTTCCGGTGGGGGGCGCATTGGGCCGCGATACACCTATTTTGTGGCAGGGCCGGGTCCGCCCCATGCCGCAGCGTTGCTCTGCCTTATTTTTGCTGCAATGCAGCAAATGCAGGGCGGCCATGCAGAGTTGGTAGTGGTAAAGTCATCCTCACTGACCTATTTTCAGTCACAGGGAGGAAACCACAGCAACTCAAGCCGCAAAGGTTTCCAAAAAAATGGCACAACTGAGCATCAATATTGCATCCCCCGCCCGTGGCGTTTCGACGGTCCTGTCGCAAGCGCTTTCTTCGGCCTGGGAATTCATCATCGCCTACGGGGAATCGAAATCGCGCTCGGCGCAGATCGACGCTCTCAATGCGATGTCTGACGAAGACTTGGCGCGTCGCGGAATCACGCGGTCGGGCATCGTCTCCTACGTTTTTTCAGACGTTGGCTTTCTCTAAGGCTTACGTCTTCCGGATCAGGTTTCGGCGCGTTCGCGGTGGCCCGCGCTGAAAGTCCTGCCCCCCTTCGGCCTTGCGCCGGGGCAGGGCGGGCTTGACAGCGCGCGGGGCAGCGGCCAAGCCTCTGCCACTATGATCGACCTGCGCCCCACTGGATATGTCATTGGTCTTTTGATTGCTGCCCTTGGGTTTGCAATGGTGCCGCCTATGCTGGTGGACCTTGCCGAGGGGCGCGAAGAATGGCCGGTGTTTTTCGAGAGCGCAGTGCTCACACTCTTTGTGGGCAGCCTGACAGCGCTTGCCTGTCGTGACACCCGCAACAATGGCCTCACGATCCAACAGGCCTTCATTCTCACAGTCGGCACATGGGCGATCTTGCCTTTGTTTGGGGCGCTTCCTTTCGTGATGGGCGCCACAGAGGCCCGGTTGGTCGATGCCTATTTCGAGGCGATGTCCGGCCTCACCACCACAGGGGCCACCGTTTTCAGCGAACTTGAAAGCCTGCCAAAGGGTCTGCTGCTGTGGCGTGGCATTTTGCAATGGTTGGGTGGCCTCGGGATCGTGATCGTCGCCATGCTGTTTTTGCCCATCATGCGGGTGGGGGGGATGCAATATTTCAAAAGCGAAGGGTTTGACACGCTGGGCAAGGTGATGCCGCGGGCGCTCGACATCTCGCAAGGTTTGCTCACAGTCTATGTCGCGCTGACGATGGCCGCGCTCGTGGTGTTCATGGCGCTTGGCATGTCAGGCTTTGACGCGACGGTCCATGCCTTTACCTCGGTTTCTACCGGGGGCTTTTCCACGTCGGATGCCTCTTTCGCGGGGTTTTCCCATAGCCTGCAATATGCGGGCGTCGTGTTTATGTTTCTCGGCTCCATCCCTTTCGTGCGCCTCATTCTGCTCGCGCAGGGTCATGCAGGCCCGCTGTGGCGCGACACCCAAGCGCGCACCTATTTCCGCTGGATTTGCTACGCTGTTGCGATTTCGGTCGTTTATCGCTCCTTCCAAGAGGGTGGGTTCAGCGAAGAGATTTTCCGCAACACGCTCTTTAATTCCGTCTCGATCATGTCCGGCACAGGCTATGGCGACGGGGATGTAATGGCGTGGGGCCATTTGCCCTTTGCGGTGCTGATCGTAATTGGCGCGATAGGCGGTTGCACGGGATCGACCGGGTGCTCGATCAAGGTTTTTCGATTCATGGTGATGATCGAGGCCCTCAAGACCCAGCTCAAGCGCGTGCGAAGCCCGTCGATGATCACCACGCCGCGCCTCGATGGCCATGTCCTCGCCGAAGACGTGATCAGCTCGGTCATCGTGATGTTCACGGCCTTTGTTCTGGGCTTCGGCATTCTGGCTGTGATCTTGTCGCTGACGGGGCTGAATTTTATCGAGTCGCTGACGGCTGCTTGGACATCGATCTTTAATATCGGGCCTGCTTTTGGGCCGCGCGTGGCGCCCTCGGGCTCGCTGGAAAATTTCCCCGATGCTGCCAAATGGGCAATGTCTATCGGTATGCTTTTGGGCCGCCTTGAACTGATCTCGGTGCTGGTGCTCTTTCGGGCATCCTTCTGGCGCGGCTGAGCGCGTCAGAACCCGCCAGAACTCGCCAGAGCATGACGACCAAAGCATGACGACCAAAGCATAGGAAAGGCGGGGGGCGGCGCACCGCCCCCGCCAGATCATTCCGCCCAGCAGCTCACCAGAACTGTCATCGTTTCGCCTTTGCTGGTCAGATCCACTGCCGCCAATTGCTCCGTGTCACGAGACGCCCGCAAGGTAATGCCCGCCGGGGCCAGAACCTGCCCCAACGCCGCCCCTTCCAGCACATAGGCCACAGTGGCGGGCAATTGCCGCGCGCCTGTCGCAGGGGGCACCAAGAGGCCAATGACCGCACCCGCTCCATCCAAGACAGGCCCACCCGCATCTTCGGGCAAGGCATCAAGATCAAGCCGTGTGATCTCCTCCTCGCCGCCCAATCCGCGCACATCCGCCACCCGGCCAAAGGTGAGGGTGGAGCGATCTAATGCCGCGCCATAGGAATAGCCCGCTGCCGCGACTTCCGATTGCAACCGCGCCTCGCCCGCGGCCACTTCGGCCACGCCGCGCGGCGCCAAGGCCGTCAGCGGCTCCAACAGCGCCACACCCGAAGCGGCATCGGACAGCAATACCTTGGCCTCAACCTCGTCATCCAAGGTGATCCGTGCACAGCCTTCGACTGCATCGCGCACGGTTGCAACCCGGCCCACCTCATCCACAAACACGCCCGAGCGCGTCAGCTTGGGCTTGCGGATCTTAAGCCCCGCCACCAGGTCCACCGACTGCCCCGAAGCACTCAGCATCGCCGGATCAATCGTGCCGGGCAGGCGGGTAAAGCTGGCCTGCATCTCCCCCAAAAGCCGCGTGCGCCTCTCTTCATCCCCCGCAGGCCAGATCAGCGTAAAGCCCTTGATCTCGCCATTTTGCAGCTTGGCTTCGGTGTGAGAAATGAAATCCTTGCCCTCGCCCACCAGATAGAACCCGCTGTTATCGCGTGACCGCGCCCCCTCGGGCGGGATAATCGATAGCGTCTGCAAGATGTCATAAAGCCCAAACAGCGTGGCCTGATCGCCTTCTTGGCTGATCAAAAGCACCCGCGCCGGGATATCCCCAATGCTGTCATAATGGGCAAAGGGGGGTTCGTATTTGCTGAAGGCCACCAAGGCTTTCGGCATGGCCATCTCAACACCTGCTGCTTCGTCGCGGACGATTTGCAAATCGAGCCCATCAAGAATTGCGTTATACGCCCCCACCAGCGCCGCGCGTTGTTTGGTTGTCATCACACCGGTGACGGAATAGCCGTTCGCCGCTTGCCAATTGGCCATGGAAGACCGCGTGCCACGCCCAAAGGCACCATCAATGGCCCCGGTATAATGCCCGGCCCATTTGAGCGCCACTTGCAGCGCCTCGCGCTCCTGACGGCTCAGCGCCGCCTCCGAGTTCCGCGCCTCGCGCTCGGTTTCGTCTTGCTCTGCCTCGGGCGGCGACAGGCTTTCGGGTGTTGCGACAGGGGCCACAGGCTCGGGCGTTGCCGCCGGAACCACGGGCTGCGATGTTACGGCCGGGGCAAGAGCCGCGCCCCCAATCGGCCAGAACTGCTGACGATAGGTGCCAGGAAGCGCGACAAAACTGTCGCGTGGGATCGATCCTTCGGCGCGAAAGGCCCGTAGCACCTGTTCTGCGTCGATCCGGCGATACGGGCCCAAGGCCACCGCATACCAGCCGCCACCTATATCAAACCCGTTCACGTCATCGAGTTTCGCCGCGTAATTTCGTGCTGCCGTCTGCGCTTGCGCCAAAGTGGGCTGTGCCTCGATCTGGACGAAAACCACATCCTCGCTTTGCGCCCGGAGTGCGCCTGCCGCTATCACCAGCCAAACCGCAGCAATCGTAATCAAACGTTTCATATTGGAAATCCGCTCTTCCCTGCTTTTCCTAATTGTGGACGGTTCTAGCAAATCCTCCGGGAGGTGCATCCAAATTATGCGTGTTCTAGGGCTTAGCAGGCCTTGCAGTTTCAGTTTCACGGTACATTTGCGGCTTGGGTTGGGGGAAAATAGCTGCAAAAAGGCCCGCCCCACGTTCCCCCCGCCCATTGACCGCAGGGGGGCCGGGCCGTAGGTAAGGCGCGCATCCCAAAAGCCCCGCGAGGACGCGTTATATGACCGACACTGTGACCAAACCCCGTTCCTTTCAGGAAATCATCCTGAGGCTCCAGTCCTACTGGGCTTCCAAGGGCTGCGCGGTGCTGCAACCCTATGACATGGAAGTGG
>DOOI01000218.1:19723-29703 GCA_003512825.1 Paracoccaceae bacterium
GCAACCCTATGACATGGAAGTGGGCGCAGGCACCTTCCACCCGGCCACCACTTTGCGCGCGCTGGGCACCAAGGCGTGGGCCGCGGCCTATGTCCAGCCGTCGCGCCGCCCCACCGATGGGCGCTACGGTGAGAACCCCAATCGCCTCCAGCACTATTACCAATATCAGGTGCTGATCAAACCCTCGCCCCCCGATCTGCAAAACCTCTATCTGGGCTCCCTCAAGGCCATCGGCATCGACACCGATCTGCACGATATTCGCTTCGTCGAAGATGACTGGGAAAGCCCCACCTTGGGCGCATGGGGGCTTGGCTGGGAAGTGTGGTGCGATGGCATGGAAGTGTCACAATTCACCTACTTCCAGCAGGTTGGCGGCCATGATTGCACCCCGGTTTCCGGTGAGTTGACCTATGGGCTTGAGCGTCTGGCGATGTATGTCTTGGGCGTCGATCATGTCATGGACATGCCGTTCAATGATCCGTCTGCGCCAATTGCGCTGAAATATGGCGATATCTTCCGCCAGACCGAGGAAGAATATTCGCGCCACAACTTTGATGGAGCCAATACCGAGAACCTGTTTCAGCATTTCAAAGATGCCGAAGCCGAGTGCCAGCGCCTCTTGGCGATGGACGATCTCGATCCCCGCTCTGGCAAACGCATTGTCATGGCCCACCCGGCCTATGACCAATGCATCAAGGCCTCTCATCTCTTCAACTTGCTGGATGCGCGCGGCGTGATTTCCGTCACCGAGCGCCAAGCTTATATTGGTCGTGTGCGTGCCTTGGCCAAACTCTGCGCCGATGCTTTCGTGCGGACCGACGCCGGAGGATATCAGGCATGACGATGGGTAAATTTCTCGCGGGGTTGATCGTGATTTCAGCATTGCTCGTCGGCGCTGGCGTTTATTACATGCAGGTTTATGCGCTCTACACGACGGTTTCGGCCAAGGGCGTGGGCGATGTGGAAATGACCCGCATCGACGGCAACATTCCCGAGCCCGTGCTCTATTCGGACTTCGAAGCGATCGACAGCGACAGCTCTCCCATTCGCTACCGCGCCTGCTTTCGCACTGAAATGTCCGCGGCCATGATGACCGAGACCTATGTGCCCTACGAAAAAGCCGAGCCGCGCAACGCGCCCAATTGGTTCGGGTGCTTTGACGCGAAAGAAATCGGCGCAGCCCTCGAAGAAGGTCGCGCGCTGGCGTTCCTTGGCACGTCCAACATCCATTACGGCATCGACCGCGTCGTGGCCGTTCTGCCTGACGGGCGCGGCTTTATCTGGCACCAGATCAATCGCTGCGGCGAAGTGGTCTTTGACGGCCAGCAAGCTCCAGATGACTGCCCCAAGCCCCCTGCGGCTTCGGCTGTGAAAGGCAACTGATATGGCCGATTTACTGATCGAACTCTTCTCCGAAGAAATCCCCGCCCGTATGCAGGCAAAAGCCGCCGATGACCTCAAGCGCATGGTCACCGATGGGCTGGTTGACGCGGGCCTCACCTATGCGGCCGCCGCTGCTTTTGCGACGCCGCGCCGGCTTTGCCTTGCCCTTGAGGGTCTGGACGCCCAGTCAAAACCTGTCGTCGAAGAGCGCAAAGGCCCCAATACGTCTGCGCCGCAACAGGCGCTTGATGGCTTTCTACGCTCGACAGGGCTGACGATTGAGCAGCTCGAAAAGCGCGCCGACAAGAAAGGCGAAGTCTGGTTTGCCGTGATGAAAAAGCCGGGCCGCCCCGCTGCTGAGATCATCGCCGAAACACTCGAAGCCACGATCCGCACCTTCCCATGGCCCAAATCCATGCGTTGGGGCACAGGGGCGCTGCGCTGGGTCCGCCCGCTGCATTCCATCCTGTGCCTGCTGTCGTCAGAAGCGGGGGCCGATGTCGTGCCCCTTTCCGTCGATGGCATCGCTTCGGGCGACAGTACCGAAGGCCACCGTTTCATGGCGCCGGGCCGTTTCTCTGTCTCATCGTTTGAGGATTACCGTGCCAAACTCAAGCGGGCCTTCGTCGTTCTCGACCCCACAGAACGCGCCAATGCGATCTGGGCGGATGCCAGCGCACAGGCTTTCGCCAATGGTCTGGAACTTGTCGAAGATCGCGGTCTTTTGGCCGAAGTTTCGGGCCTCGTGGAATGGCCCGTCGTGCTGATGGGCAAGATCGGCGAAGAATTCCTAGGGCTTCCGCCAGAAGTGCTGCAAACCTCGATGAAAGAGCATCAGAAATTCTTTTCCGTGCGAAACCCCAAGACAGGCCGCATTGAGCGCTTTGTCACTGTGGCCAATCGCGAAACCGCCGATCACGGCGAAACCATCCTCAAAGGCAACCAAAAGGTGCTCTCTGCGCGGCTTTCCGATGCGCGCTTCTTCTGGGAAAACGACCTTCGCGTCGCCAAGGCAGGCATGGGCGAGTGGCTCGACGGCCTCAAATCCGTGACCTTCCACAACAAACTCGGCTCCCAAGCCGACCGCATTGAACGCATCGCCGCCCTTGCGCGCGAAATCGCGCCCCTCGTGGGCGCAGATGCCGCCCAAGCCGAAGAAGCCGCCCGCATCGCCAAGGCCGATCTGCGTTCTGGCATGGTGGGGGAATTCCCCGAACTCCAAGGCGCGATGGGCCGCTACTACGCGCTCGAAGCCGGACGCGCCGCCGCTGTGGCCGATGCCGCCCGCGACCATTACTCGCCCCTCGGCCCGTCCGACGCCGTGCCCACCGCGCCCGTTTCGGTAGCCGTGGCCCTGGCCGACAAGATCGACACGCTCACAGGCTTCTGGGCCATCGACGAAAAGCCCACAGGCTCCAAAGACCCCTTCGCGCTGCGCCGCGCGGCTTTGGGGGTCACACGCCTCATCGTCAGCAACAGCGTGCGCGCCCCGCTTGCAGAGGTTTTTGCCAAAGGCTACGCGGGCAATGACGGGGCCGACCTCCTCGCCTTCTTCCATGACCGCCTCAAGGTCTTCCTCAAAGACCAAGGCATCCGTCACGACGTGATCGACGCTTGCCTTGCCATGCCCGGCAACGATGACCTGACCCTCCTCGTGAAGCGCGCCGAAGCGCTCAACGCCACGCTCGCCACCGAAGACGGCGCAAACCTTGTGGCTGGCTTCAAACGCGCCGCCAATATCCTCAGCCAAGCCGAGGCAAAAGACGGCGTCGAATATAGCTACGGCGCAGATGTGAAATTTGCGGAAACCGACGAGGAGCGCAGTCTTTTTGCCGCGCTCGATGCTGCCGAAACGCGCATCGCCCCTGCCATGGCCAAAGAAGACTTCGCCGCCGCCATGGCTGCGATGGCTGGCCTTCGCGCGCCTGTGGATGCCTTCTTCACCGCTGTGCAGATCAATACCGACAATCAAATCGTGCGCCGGAACCGTCTCAACCTGTTGAGCCGGATTCGCACACTCTGCCTCTCGGTGGCGGACCTCACGAAACTCGACGGTTGACACTTTAAGTGACACCCCCGCGCTTGCAATGACAGGCGCGGGGGGCCATGCTGCGCGCGAAAACAGGAGTCGCCGCAGTGCAGCACGTGGACCTCGGGCAAGACCCCAACGTCACTTTTATTACCCCCACCGCGCCCATGTCGCCCGCGACGCATGGCGGGCGGGCCAAATGCTTGCAGCGCCTTGTGCGCCTTGATTTGCCTGTGCCCAAAACCGTGGCGTTGTCTTTTGATGCGGTGCATCGGATCGCCTCGGGCGAAATCCTCGATATGGGGCGGCTATTGGCGCCTTTCGGACCAAACCCGCTGCTTTGCGTGCGTCCTTCCTCCGAAGACCCCGACTGGGGTGGGCCGGGCGCAATCCTGAACATCGGTATGAATGATGCCCGTTTCGTCGATATGTGCGACGAACATGGCGCCGATGCTGCCACAGCCGCCTATATTCGGTTCGTGCAAAGCTACGCGGTGCATGTTGCGCGCCTTGACCCGGATATTTTCGACGATGGGGGCCTCACCGGGCCAGAAGGCCTATCGGAAATGCTGCGTGCCTATGAGGACGAAACCGACGAACCCTTCCCGCAAGATCCGGGCCGTCAACTCTCCGAGGTGCTCCGCTCGATGGCGCGCGCTTGGGAAGGCACCACCGCGCGCCTTTTGCGCCAAGCCAAAGGGGCGCCCGCAGATGCCGGGCTTGGCCTTGTGGTGCAGGAAATGGCCTTGGGCCTTGGCCATGGCGAAAGCGGCTCCGGTGTGATCCAATTGGTGAACTCCCAAACAGGTTTGCCCCAGATTACAGGGCGTTACCTGTCGCAAAGCCAAGGGCGTGACGCGCTGTCCGAGGCCGAAGCCATCTTCCTGAGCCGCGATCCGCGCGGCCCTTCTCTCGAAGATTTGGCGCCTGCCGCCTATACCGACTTGATCCGCATTACTGCACTCATGCGGAAAAAGCTCCGCGAAGAAATGCAGGCAGAGTTCACCATCGAAAATGGCCATGTACATATTCTCGACGGTGTGCGCGTGGCACGCTCCGCTCAGGCCGCCGTGCGGATCGCGGTGGCCTTGGCCGAAGATGGCATCATTCCCCGCGAAGAGGCGCTCTTGCGCGTAGAGCCGCGCGCGATCAACGAAATGCTGCACCGTCAAGTCGACCCGGACGCCCCGCGTGACCGCATCGCCAAGGGTATCGCGGCCAGTCCCGGCGCCGCGTCGGGCCGGATCGTGTTTTCCGCCAATGAAGCACAAGCCAGTGCGGCGCGCGGCGAGCCCTGCATTCTCGTGCGCCGTGAAACCTCCCCCGAAGATATTCGCGGCATGCATTCCTCGGTGGCGGTGCTGACCGAACGCGGCGGCATGACCAGCCACGCAGCAGTGATTGGCCGCGGCATGGGCTTGCCCTGCGTTGTCGGGGCCTCTGACATCAAATACGACGCCCGCAAGAACGGCATTGTAGGCCCCGATGGCCGCTTGTTCCGGGCTGGCGACGTGATCACAATCGACGGCACCACGGGCGATGTATTGGCCGGCGAAGCGCCGATGCTGGAAGCCGCTCAAGACGACGCCTTCCAAGTGTTGATGGGCTGGGCAGACGCGGTGCGCGATATCGGCGTGCGCGCCAACGCAGACACGCCTGCCGACGCGCAGACGGCGCGGAACTTCAAGGCCCAAGGCATTGGCCTGTGCCGAACCGAACACATGTTCTTCGAAGCCGACCGCCTGACGGTGATGCGCGAAATGATCTTTGCCGACGGTGCCAAGGATCGTCGCGCCGCGCTTGATCGCTTGCTGCCTATGCAACGCGCTGACTTCACAGAGCTTTTTCGGATCATGGAGGGAATGCCTGTGTGCATTCGTCTCTTCGATCCACCCTTGCACGAATTCTTGCCTTCGGATCGGGCGGGCATGCGTGAATTGGCCGAGGCGCTTGATCTGCCGCTGTCGGATGTCACACGGCGGGTGGATGAACTCAGCGAATATAACCCCATGCTTGGCATGCGCGGTGTTAGGCTTGGGATCACTGTGCCCGAGATCTACGATATGCAGGCCCGTGCCATTTTTGAGGCAACACTGGAAGCCAGCCGCGACGGTGCGCCTGTGGTGCCCGAGGTGATGATCCCGCTTGTCTCGGCCAAACGCGAGGTCGAGTTGGTCAAGACCCGTATCGATGCGGTTGCCGCTGCGGTGCGGACCGAGAAAGGCCGCGATTTCACCTATCGCTTGGGTGTCATGGTCGAAACGCCCCGCGCCGCGCTGCGTGCGGCCGAGATTGCACCGCAGGTGGCCTTTCTCTCCTTCGGCACCAATGACCTGACGCAGATGACCTATGGTCTCTCGCGTGATGACGCGGGCCGCTTTATGTCGACCTATGTGCAACAAGGCGTTTTCCCCGAGGATCCCTTCCACCGCCTCGACATAGATGGCGTGGGTGAATTGTTGCAGATCGCCGCCCAGCGCGGCCGTGCAGCGAAGTCGGATTTGACGCTGTCGATCTGCGGCGAACATGGCGGCGACCCCGAATCAATCGCCTTTTGTCGGGCCGCTGGTTTCACCTATGTGTCGTGTTCCCCCTTCCGAGTGCCCGTCGCAAGGCTCGCTGCAGCGCAGCTATCCGTCAGGGAGAAGATAGGCGAATCCCCTCGGCTTACGCGCTGAAACTCAACGATTAATTGTGTGTCCAAAAGGATTGCTACCGTCCTGATAGGCGATTCCCCGCCCATCTCGAACCGGGTTTCTCTTTACCGTTAACCCGACCTTAGGTATGCGCGCCTTTGATTTAGCGAGCTGACGCCCCTGCAATCATCTGCAACGGGTGCAACCAAGCTGAAGGAGACACCAATGACCCGGTTCCTAGCGACCCTGGCAATGGCGCTGATCTGCGCGCTCCCTGTGCAGGCCGACACCTCCGTCGTGCGCCTGATCAATACCGAGGCGCGGGGCCTCAATGGGCTGCCCAAGTCGCGGCTCGACTGGCTGATGAAGGGCCATGCGTCAACACGCGTGTCCTACTCTGCCGAATATCTTGCGGGCCTGCCCAAGGCACGCGGCGGCGAAGAATGGCGCTGCCTTGCCGAAGCGCTCTACTTCGAAGCGCGTGGCGAGACGGTAAAGGGCCAATTCGCGGTTGCTGAAGTCATTCTCAACCGCGTCGACAGTCCCCGTTTCCCCGATAGCGTCTGTGGCGTGATCAATCAGGGCACCGGGCGCAAACATGCCTGCCAGTTCAGCTATACATGCGATGGCAAAGCCGAGAACATCGCGGAACCGGGGGCTTGGGATCGCGTGGCAAAAGTGGCCAAGCTCATGCTGAGCGGCGCGCCGCGCAAACTCACCGACGGCGCCACCTATTACCACACCACCGCCGTCCGTCCGACATGGTCGCGTAAATTCGCCCGCACCACGCAGATCGGCGAGCATCTGTTCTACCGTCCGGGCCAAAAGCTGGCCAGCAACTGATCGGGAAACTGACGTATTTCTGGCCCGAGGTGCCGTTTGGCGTCTTGGGCCTGCCGCCGTCTCACGCTACACAACGGTCAAACGCGAACGGAGGGCAGGTATGTCCAACGAAATCACTTGGGCCTTTGCCCACCCCGTCCAACGCTCTGAGGCCACCGCGCCAAAGGGCCCATTGGATCGCATCAGTCTGCGCGACCATATCGTCGCGGTTGAAATCGGGGCGTTCCAGCAAGAGCGCGGCCATACCCAGCGCATCTGCTTCAATATTGTCGTCGAGGTGCGCCCCCATGACAGCGACTTGGGGGATGACGTCGACCGCATCCTTTCCTATGACAAGGTAACCGAAGCCATTGCTGCCGAACTCGCAGCAGAGCGTCTCAATCTGCTGGAGACCTTGGCCGAACGCGTCGCCGAGCGCATCCTGCTTGAACCGCTCGCCATGCGCGTCTTCGTTCGCATCGAGAAACTCGACCGTGGCCCCGGTGCCCTTGGTGTGGAAATTGTCCGCGCCCGCAAACCCGAAGCGCCACCCGTGCCCGAAGATCGCCCCCATCCACGGGTGATCTATCTCTCCAATCCCGCCATCGCCGCCCCGCATTTGCCGCAATGGCTTGACCAGTTGGAAGCCGAAGGTCGCCCGGTTATCCTTTGCGTCGGCGCCGCAGAAGCGCCCGCACCGCAAGTGCCCCACAAAATGGCGCAGCGTCGCATTGATCTTCTCGGTATCGAGCAAAATGCTTGGGTGCTCGCCGCCCGTGACAATCGCTGCGTCGTGGTCAGCACCCGCACCGAACTTGACTGGGCCATGCGCCACCAGCGCATGTCCGTCTGGGCGCCGTCAAAAATCGTGCTCGATGCGGTTGACGGCCCCTCCGCCAGCCCAAGGGATGCTCTGGCGCTGGTGCATTGGTTCGCGCGTGCGATGAAAGCGGATTCGCTCTTGGTGATTGGCGAGGCCGCGCCTGTCGGCCAAGACCTGCCGCTGCGGGCCGTTGCAACAGATGTTCATCTCCTGCCCTGACTTGCGAGCGTGTCGCGCCCATGGCAGACCTGCCGCATGATCTATAACCGTCCCATCGCGCAAACCGACGTCGCCCGCCCGTCAGAGGCCCTCCCACTTGCGGGAGGCTGGGCATGGTTTACCCATGTTGAATTGCTCTCTCGTGAAGCACCCCCGCGCATCGTGCCCCATTCGGAACTCGCGCCGGATGTGCTAGCGCGCCTCACCGCTCCGCGCCCCGATTTTGCCGGGCTCTCGATGGCGCGGCCACAGATCATGGGCATTCTCAACGTCACCCCAGACAGTTTTTCCGACGGTGGGCAGCATGACGCCCCAGAGGCGGCCCGCGCCCATGCGGCGGCCATGACCACCGAAGGCGCCGATCTGATTGATGTGGGCGGCGAAAGCACCCGGCCGGGGTCTGAAACCGTGCCGGACGCTCAGGAAATCGCCCGCACCGCCCCGGTGATCGCGGCCTTGAAGGGCGGCTTGCCGCTTTCCATCGATACACGCAAATCCGCCGTCGCAGCGGCGGCGCTCGATGCTGGTGCGACCATTGTCAATGATGTCTCTGGTTTCACCTACGATCCGGCACTTGCGCCGCTTTGCGCGGCTCGGTCGGCGCCCATTTGCATCATGCATGCTCAAGGCGATCCACAAACCATGCAGCAAAATCCGCGTTATGCCGATGTGCTGTTGGATGTCTTTGATTTCCTCGCCGCCCGTCTTGCCGCACTTGAGGCGCTTGGTATCCCGCGCGCTCAAATGATGGTCGATCCCGGCATCGGTTTTGGCAAGACGCAGGCGCATAATCTGGCACTTCTCGCGCGGCTCTCGCTTTTTCACGCATTGGGTGTGCCTGTTTTGCTGGGGGTCTCGCGCAAACGCTTCATCGGCACCCTTGGCAAAGCACCCGAGCCCGCGCACCGCGTCTATGGGTCTGTCGCGCTGGCGCAGGCGGCAGTTGGGCAGGGGGTGCAGATGATCCGGGTGCACGACGTCTTCGCAACCCGCTCCGCCCTGTCGCTCTGGAGCGCCCAAAACGCTTGACGGACCGTCGAGCGACCGTCGGCCTTAAGGTGTCTGGTTGGAGGGTGTGTTGATAAGACTTAATATTTGCGGCAGCTCTTTGCGCTTTGGGCACCTCTGCATTTGCAATGGAGGCTCGGTTAGCGGCGCCTTGGGATGGCAAGAAAATCCCCAAAGGTCAGCAATGCACGCTGCAAGGCGGCACGCCCATGACCCCCGCGATTGCGCGCTCCGGCATCCCTGCGGGAACCGCATTCATCATCGGTGAATTCAACGATCGAGATTTTGCACCTCTATCGACGAAAGGCGGGCATGGCACGATTTCGTGGCCCGTCAAAGGCGCCAGCGCAAATTTGGGCGCCATCGCAGAAAACGCCACCAAAGGCGCCGGCGGCGCACAAGTGATGAAAGCCGCCCGCGCCACAGGTCAATTTGCCAGCAAAGGCTATCTCGCGCCATGCTCCGGGGGGCGTGGCAACCGCTATTTCATTGATCTCAAAGCAGTAGATGCACAGGGCAAAATCCTCGACAAGCTCCGCGTCGAAATGGGCCGCTATTGAAAGAGCCGCTTCAACGTCGCCCATTGCCCAATCACCAGCCCCGCAAGGATCAGGCCCAAAGCCGCGAAAAACCGCCATGGCAGGTCTTCGCCCAGAATGGCCCAGCCAAACACCACCGACCAAAGCGGCACTTGGTAATTGACCAATGTCATGAACACCGACCCCACTGATCGGATCAGAAACACCCGGATCAATGCCGCCAATGCCGTGGGCACAAAACCAAGGAAAAGGATTGCCAAGCCGGGACCAAGCCCAACCCAGCCCGGCAGACCCTCCACCGCCAGCATGAGCGGCATCATCACGACAGCGCCCACAACCAAGGTCATGGCTGCCATTGTGATTGAATCCATCGCAGGCGCGCGCCGCGTCAAGATCGAGGATACCGCATAGGCCAAAGTTGCCGCCAAACAGGCCAGTTGGCCCCAGCCCTCCATGCCCGCCCCCAGCCCTATCACTCCGGGCCCGATCAACACCAAAGCCCCGGCAAACCCCAGCGACAT
>DOOI01000218.1:29970-30428 GCA_003512825.1 Paracoccaceae bacterium
GCCCCGGCAAACCCCAGCGACACCCCCGCCACGCCCCGCCGTGTCATTCGCTCATCGGAAAAGACATGCGCCAGCGGCAGCACAAACAAGGGCAGCGCCGCCATCGAAATTCCCGCAAAAGCGGACGGCACATGCGTCAGCCCCCATGACAACAAGAAAAACGGCAGCGCGGTGTTCAAAACCCCGATCACCACCAGCCAAGGCCAAGCAGCCAAGGGCGGCATCGGACGCCGCATCGCAGCCATCAGCACCAAAAGCGACACCGCCCCCAGCACCACCCGCGCCGTGGCCAAGGTAAACGGCCCATAGCCTCTCAATGCCAAGGCCATCACCATAAACGTGCTGCCCCAAATGAGGCCCAAAGCCGCAAGCGAAGCCCAATGGCGTTGATCTGGCTGCATTTTGTCTTTCTCCAAGTAAGGAAGGGGCGCCGGAAAGCGCCCCTCCCGCGATGTCCA
>DOOI01000169.1:0-241 GCA_003512825.1 Paracoccaceae bacterium
GCACCACGGTGTCTCGGTCCATGTTATGCGCTTTCATCTGATCGGGGATCTGCGCCTCGACAAGTGGTGTCAGCACGTAACCGGGGCAGATCGCATTGGCGGTAATGCCCTGCCCGGCGGTTTCAAGCGCCGTGGTCTTGGTCAAGCCGACCACCCCGTGTTTGGCGGCGATATAGGCGGATTTATAAGGCGAGGCGGTCAGTCCATGCGCCGAAGCGATATTGACCACCCTGCCCCATCC
>DOOI01000169.1:514-782 GCA_003512825.1 Paracoccaceae bacterium
GATATTGACCACCCTGCCCCATCCGGCGGCGCGCATCATTGGCAAGGCCACGGCTGTGGTATGAAAGGCCGAAGACAGGTTAATGGCCAAGATCGCGTCCCATTTCTCTTGGGGAAACTCATCGATCGGGGCCACGAACTGGATGCCTGCATTATTGACAAGAATATCGCACGCGCCCGCTTGCTCGATCAATGCGCGGCATTCCGCAGCTTTCGACATATCGGCGCGGATGTAGCGGACGTCGACGCCAAATTCTGCGGCCATGGCT
>DOOI01000169.1:1075-1396 GCA_003512825.1 Paracoccaceae bacterium
ACGCCAAATTCTGCGGCCATGGCTTTGGCCAGCGCATGATCCTCGTCACGCTGCGTGAAGGAGTTGAGCACAACCGAGGCTCCTGCCCCCGCCAGCGACCGCGCCACCCCAAGCCCAATTCCCGAATTAGATCCGGTCACGACGGCGGTTTTGCCTTTCAAAGACATGGTGCTCTCCCGATGATTTTGCAGGTGCAGCATAGCATCTGATAGGCTGGGGGGAAGGGCTTGGCGTCACTGCTTGGGCCAGATTGCCGACTGAACGACCAAAAAAAAACGCCGGCACAAGGCCGGCGTCAAGTCATTGAGGCAGGTTTCATAC
>DOOI01000169.1:1729-2159 GCA_003512825.1 Paracoccaceae bacterium
ATAGTTTGAAATGCCTGATGCTCATGGGTATTCTCAAGAGACAAGAAAACAAGGCCAGATAAGGCCCGAGCGGGATTGTTGCTGAAATGATGAACGATATTTTCCAACCTGTCAGGGGGATATTCACCCTCTTTTGCGTGGCTTTTGGCGTTTGTTTTTCCTCTCTCCCGGCCCTTGGCGGGCCTTCGCATGGTTTGGCGATGTATGGTGAACCGGCTTTACCACCGGATATGGTGTCTTTGCCCTATGCAGACCCTATGGCTCGCAAGGGGGGCACTCTGGTCGAGGGAAATACCGGAGGATTCGATTCGCTCAATCCGTTCATCTTGAAGGGCACTGCGCCGTGGCAGCTTCGGCATTTAGCCTTTGAAAGCTTGATGTTACGGTCTTGGGACGAGCCATTCACGCTGTATTGCCTGCTGTGCGAATC
>DOOI01000169.1:2525-2815 GCA_003512825.1 Paracoccaceae bacterium
GCTGTGGTCCTTTGAAACGCTCGGCACCAAGGGGCATCCACGCTATTTGGGCTTTCAGGCACAGGTGGCCAAGATGGAGAAAACCGGACCGCGCAGCCTCAAGATCAGCTTTGCCACCCCAGACCGGGAGTTGGCGCTGTTGGCGGGGCTTCGGCCAATCCTGAAGAAGGCACAATGGGCGCAAACTGACTTTGCGGAAAGCAACCTCCACGAGATTCCCATTGGCACCGCGCCTTATGTGATCGGAGCCTATGAACAGGGGCGGTTTGTCTCGCTCCTCCGCAATCCGG
>DOOI01000169.1:3089-7739 GCA_003512825.1 Paracoccaceae bacterium
CCTCCGCAATCCGGACTATTGGGGGCGCGATTTGGCCCTGCGCGCGGGCCAGGGCAATCTGGATGAAATCCGGCTGGAATTCTTCGGAGACAAATCTGTGATGTTTGAGGCCTTCAAGGCGGGGGTGGTTTCCGTCATGCGCGAGGACAACGCAGAGGACTGGGAACGGCTGTATGATTTTCCGGCAATACGCGAGGGGCGGATGGTCAAGGATGAGATCCCCCATCAACGACCCACCGGCATGACGGGGTTTGTCATGAACACAAGGCGGGCGCCTTTTGATGATTGGCGCGTGCGCGAGGCGCTGCTGCTGTCGTTCAATTTCCCCTATATCAATGGCACTGTGACCGGGGGGCGGCAGCCGCGCATCTTGTCTTATTTCGACAATTCCACTCTTGCAGGTGGACAGGGCCCGGCGCGACCGGAGGTGCAGGAATTGCTGCAACTCTATGCCACGACGCTCCCTCCCGGTGTGCTTGAGGGATATATTCTGCCACAGGGGGATGCGTCAGAGCGCAATCGCAAGGACTTGCGCGCGGCGATGGCGCTTTTGGCCCAAGCGGGGTGGAAAGTAGAGGGGGGACAATTGGTCAATGATGCAGGCCAGCCCTTTAACTTTGAAGCTTTGGTGCGTCAGGGTGACAGCGGAAACATGGCCATCTTGGGCATATGGCGCGCCTCTTTGGAGCGGCTCGGGATCAATATGGTGGTGCGGGGCGTCGACAATGCACAATTTGTCGAGCGCGAAGGCAAGGCAGACTTTGACCTTACGGTGTTTCGACGCGACCTCTCGCTCAGCCCCGGAAATGAGCAACGGCTCTATTGGGGCTCTGGCGCAGCGGACCAGCCCGGCACACGCAATGTCATGGGGGCAAAGGAGCCTGCCATTGATGCGATGATCGATGTCATGCTCAACACCAAAGACCAAGAGACCTTCACTGCGGCGGTGCAAGCGCTTGATCGGGTGTTGATGGCGGGGCGCTATGTCATCCCGGTTTGGACGACGCGCGTTGACCGCGTTGCACATGATGCGCGTTTGAAGTATCCTGACAATGTACCGCTGTACGGCGACCGCATTGGCTGGCTTCCAGACGTGTGGTGGTTTGACGAGTAAACCATACCAAAACCGAGGACCGGACACAGATCTTGGCCTCAAACGAGCAACCTGACCGCAGGCATGCGGTGACACAAGAATGAGACAGGCAATGATACGCGCAGTTATACTTTTGGTGGCCGTGCTGGCCGGACTTTCGGCATGTGGCACGATTGAAGGTGTTGGATCGGATATCTCTGCGGGTGCGCGCACCGTGCGAGGCTGGTTCTAAACGCTTCCACGCCGGACGGCTATTTCACCAGCACGCCCTATGAGCCACGCTCAGGGGCGTGGTTTCGCGTGCCGATGTTTGACCCTAGCCGAGTGTCGTGACCCACAGGATCGTTGCGTCTTCGTCGCTGACGGAGATCACATTATGGCCCATGGATGCGTCGTAATAGGCGCTATCGCCGCGGCGCATTTCGACGGGTTCGTAGAATTCGGTGTAAAGCCGCACGACCCCGGTCAAAACATATAGAAACTCTTCGCCATCGTGACGGACCCAGCCGTCGAACTCTTCCATCCGGCGGGCGCGGATGCGCGCGCGATACGGCAGCATTCGCTTTTTCGTCAGGCTCTCGGCCAGCAACTCATGCTCATAAGTCGTGGTGGGATGCGCTGTGCCCGACCCTGCCCGCGTCAACACCATGCGCCCGGTCACTTGATCGGCTTGCGGCTGGGTGAACAGTTGCGGCACCGAGAGGCTAAGACCTGCAGCCAGCTTCTTGAGCGCATCATAGGTCGGGCTCATCTGGCCGTTTTCGATTTTCGACAATGTCGAGCGGGCCAAGCCAGCCTGCTGAGCGGCTTGTTCCAAGGTCCATTGCCGTTCCTTGCGGAGCGCGCGCACGCGTTGCCCCAAATCGAGTGGTTCGACATGGGGTTCGGAGCCGTTTTCACGGGCAATACGGATCAGCGCTTTTGGGTCGGTCGTGGACATGCGCTCTTCTAGCGTGCAGGCCACGCCCATGCAACGGGGCGGATCACAGCGACATACAAACGGGACTTGCACGGTGACATCCACGGGGACTTGCAAGACCGCACCACCCCTTTTACCACAGGCGCCATGCTGTCCCTTGTTGATCGCGGCCCATGGCCCGCATGCCCCACCCCGTTCAATATGGCGGCCCATGTTTTGGCCCCAGCGGACCGATTGGCCGATAAGGTAGCACTTGCGGTGGTTTCGCCTGCCAAGGCGGATCGGTGGAGCTTTGCCCGTCTCAAGGCTGCGGTGCTGGGCACGGCGACAGGGCTAAAGCGCGCGGGATTCAAAGAGGGCGATATCCTTCTGATGCGATTGGGAAACACAGTGGATTTCCCTGTCGCCTATCTAGGGGCAATTGCGGCTGGAATGGTGCCAGTGCCCACCTCTTCGCAACTCACAGCCTCCGAAACAGCGCGCATGCTGGTTGAATTGGCCCCGGCGGGCGTTCTGAAAGCCCCAGAAGTGGCTTGCGCCGACACCGATTGCCCCGTGATCGATACCGCAGAATTGGCGGCGATGCGGGCACTTCCTCCGGCGGAGTTCGTGATGGGGGATCCTGATCGGCGCGCCTATATCATCTATACCTCTGGAACCTCGGGAAAATCGCGCGCTGTCCAACATGCACACCGGGCCATTTGGGCCCGTGGGATGATGCATCAGGGCTGGTATGGGCTGGGCGAAGATGACCGCCTTTGTCATGCAGGCGCCTTCAACTGGACCTTCACTTTGGGCACTGGGTTGATGGACCCGTGGAGCCGAGGGGCAACGGCGATCATTCCGGCAGCGGGGCTGGAGCCTGAGGCGTTGCCGCTCTTGCTCAAGCGGCATGATGCCACGATTTTCGCCGCTGCTCCGGGGGTTTATCGCAAGCTCCTCATGTCACATGCCACGCTTGATCTGCCCAAGCTGCGCCATGGTCTGGCAGCAGGTGAGAAGCTGTCGGCACGTATTCGCACGGAGTGGGAAACTGCCACTGGGCGGCCTGTGTTTGAAGCTTTTGGCATGTCGGAATGTTCCACCTTTATTTCCGGCAATCCCGACGAGCCTGCTCATGACGAAACGCTGGGACGGCCGCAAAAGGGCCGCCGCGTTGGGCTGGTCGATGAGGCTGGCACGCTGGTCCCACAAGGAGAGGAAGGCATCATTGCAATCGATGCGCGCGACCCCGGTTTGATGCTGGGGTATCTCGGAGCCGAGGCAGAAACCGCGGCGCGATTGATCAACGGATGGTTTCTGACTGGCGATCGCGGCGTGATGGATCGCGACGGACATATGACCTATTGCGGGCGTCATGACGACATGATGAATGCGGGTGGTTTTCGCGTGTCACCATTAGAAGTGGAAGCGGCCATGCACGACTTCCCCGGCCTGCGGGACATCGGGGTGACGGATATTGCCGTCAAGGAAGATGCGGCGATTATCGCGGCCTTCTGCGTCGCCGACGCCCCCCTCGACACCCAGGCTTTGGACCAATGGGCAAAGGCGCGGTTGGCACGTTACAAACAGCCTCGGGTCTGGGTGCAACTGCCCGCCCTGCCCCAGAATGCGAATGGGAAACTCTCGCGGAGGGCCTTGAAGCCGCTCTATCCGCCCCCACAGCCGCAGTGATCTCGCCTTTTGCGAAGGTCTGAAGTAAGAGAGCCGCAAGACGCCAAAGGAGGCCGCGATGCAACCTGTAAAACTCGATATCCTCAGCGACCCGATTTGCCCTTGGTGCTATATCGGCAAGGCCCGGCTTGATCGGGCCATGGAGCAGCGGCCGGGAAATCCCTTTGTTATTGAATGGCACCCGTTCCAGCTTAACCCCGAAATGCCTGTCGGTGGCATGGATCGGCGCAGCTATATGGAAAGCAAGTTCGGCGGGCAACAAGGCGCGGTCAAAGCCTATCTGCCAGTGCAGCAACATGCGGAAGCCGCAGGGCTCAAGATCAATTTCGACAAGATCGCGCGCACGCCCAATACGCTTGACGCGCATCGGCTGATCCATTGGGCGGGGCTGGAGGGGCGGCAAACCCGCGCCGTTTCCGTGCTGTTTGAAGCCTATTTTGTTGAGGGTCGCGATATTGGCGACCGCGACACACTTGCCGATATTGCTGACAGTATTGGCATGGACGCCGCGCTTGTGCGGCGGCTATTGGGCACTGACGCCGATCAAACCGACATTCGCGACCGTGACCGGGCCGCGCGGGATATGGGCGTCTCCGGCGTGCCGACATTTATTGTGGCAAGCCAACATGCGGTTCCCGGCGCACAGCCAACGGAAACCTGGCTGAATGTCATTGATGAATTGATCGGTGCAGCCGCGGCGGACGGCGCAGAAAACTGACCGCCGATGTCTGATCTGCTGCGCCTCCTCACTTTGCTGGTGACCCTCGCGATACTCGTGCTGGTGGGCACGGTGTTTTTCGCACATGCCGAAGGGTGGTCGTGGCTGGATGCATATTTCTTCACAGTCGTGACGCTGTCGACAGTTGGCTATGGCAATATCGTGCCTGTAACTGTGGCGGGTAAAATTGGCACGACTGTTTTCATTTTCGTAGGGCTTGGGATTTTTGCCGTCGTCGTGCAGCAG
>DOOI01000169.1:8008-9268 GCA_003512825.1 Paracoccaceae bacterium
GGGGATTTTTGCCGTCGTGGTGCAGCAGATCGGTTCTTATGCCGGGCGCAAACGCGAAGAGCACACCGAATGGCTGATTGCCCGGCTTGGGCATCACAAGCACACCCCCGATCCTCATCATGCGCCAAAAGCGGCAAACGAAGATGACCGCCCAGAGCCGGAGAGCGCGCCGAAGCGGTGACGCGCCTTCGCGTCGCATGGCTGGTCAACGCCTATAGGCTGTGTTAGGGGCTTGAGAAATAGTCTCTGGGTAGCATGTCGTACTCTCTTTCCCGCGCCGAATTCATAGCCTTGATTGCCATGCTTCATGCGACGGTGGCTTTTTCTATCGATTCAATGCTGCCCGCTCTTGGCGCGATGGCAATGGACATTTCACCAGACGCTCCGAACCGAGTGCAGCTGGTCATTACTGCGTTTTTGCTGGGAATGGGCGGTGGCACGCTTTTTGTTGGCCCCTTGGCGGATGCTTTTGGCCGAAAATCAGTGCTGATCGGTGGTGCGCTTCTTTATATCATCGCATCTGCCGTGGCCGCGACCAGCACGGATTTGACAGCGATGATTGTGGCGCGTTTCGTTCAGGGGATCGGTGCCTCCGGGCCACGTGTGGTTGCCACAGCAATTGTGCGCGACCTTTATGCCGGGCGCGGGATGGTGCGGATCATGTCTTTTGTCATGATGGTTTTCACGCTTGTGCCTGCGGTGGCACCATTGGCGGGTGCGGGATTGACCGCCTTGGGAAGCTGGCGCCTGATCTTTGTAGCTTTCATTGTTTTTGCAACAATTTCATCGGCGTGGCTGGCATTTCGCCAGCGCGAGACCCTGCCACGAGACGCCCGCCGCCCTTTGCGATGGGTGTTGATCTGGGCGGCTTGTGTGGAAATCGCGCGCCATCGCGATGTGCGACTGGCCATTCTGGCGCAAACGTTTTGCTACATGATGCTCTTTAACACGATCAACCTGATCCAGCCGGTGTTTGATCGGGTCTTTGCGCGTTCGGCGGAATTTCCTTGGTGGTTTGCAGGCATGGCATTGGTGTCCGGGGCTGGGGCGCTGATGAATTCGCGTCTTGTGATGCGCTTTGGAATGTTGAAGCTCGCGCGTTTGTCATTCGGCGCGCAGGTCCTTTTGGCGCTCGCCTTAAGTGCGGTGTGGTTCAGTGGTGTGCCGGTCTCGGTGCTGTTTTGGGTTTATCTGGCGTGGCAGACGTCGATGTTTTTCCAAACCGCACTTACTTTGGGCAATCTCAACGCTTTGGCGATG
>DOOI01000169.1:9493-9891 GCA_003512825.1 Paracoccaceae bacterium
ACGCTTTGGCGATGGAGCCGCTTGGTCATATTGCTGGCATCGCCGCTTCGGTGATTGGCTCTGTAGCTACGATATGCGGGGCCTTGATGGCCGTTCCCTTTGGTCAGACGTTTGATGGCACGCTCGGCCCCCTTTTGATGGGCGCGCTCTTTGCCGCCTGCGCCGCATTTGTGACGTTGAGCCATCTTGAACGCCTGCGCGCGACACAGACATGACACGCTTTGGATAGGTCAAATTCCCTGCCTGCGGCAAACTGTATGCAATTGCATACATCTCTTTCCACAACGCCTCTGATAGGCTAGAGAAGCGCCATATCGCGAATCCCAGAACGGAGCCCGCTCATGACCAAGATTAAAGTCGCAAACCCGATCGTCGAAATGGACGGAGATGAGATGACC
>DOOI01000169.1:10282-10403 GCA_003512825.1 Paracoccaceae bacterium
CACCAATGACCAGATCACCATCGATTCTGCTAATAAAACCAAAGAAGTCGGTGTGGCCGTCAAATGTGCCACCATCACGCCGGATGAACAGCGCGTGGAAGAATTCGGCCTCAAGCAGATG
>DOOI01000035.1 GCA_003512825.1 Paracoccaceae bacterium
ATTTTAAAAGCAAAAGCGCATCCGATAGCGCGGCTTCGATCCGTTCGCCCACCAACATGCTCACCCTTTCGTACACAGAAGTTGATTAAAGATTGGCATTTTGATCTCTGTGTGTAAATCTAAACTTACACTTTGCTGTAAATTATAAATTACATTTCCGGAAGGCCGCTTTGATGCATCAAAAAAAGGCAGTCGTCATTGGTGCGGGCATGGGCGGACTGGCCACGGCCATTCGCCTGCGCGCGTCAGGCTGGACTGTTTGCGTCATTGAACAAGCCGACGCACCGGGCGGAAAAGCCCGGGCCCTCGCCTCTGCAGCAGGTCCGATCGATACGGGCCCAACCGTTCTGACCCTTCCTCAGCATGCAGATGCACTTTTCCGCCTTTGCGGAACGCGACTTGAGGATGAGGTCACGTTGCATCCGCTTCCTCGGCTCGCACGGCATTTCTGGCCAGACGGCACTCAGCTTGACCTGTTCGCGGACATTGAAGCCTCCGCCGCCGCGATCGAAGCCTTTTCAAGCCGCAAAGAGGCCGAAGCCTTTCGACGGTTCAACACGCTTAGTCGCAACCTTTATGAAGCCTTTGAGGCGCCGATGATGTGCTCTGCCAATCCATCTTTGGCGGAGGTGGCCCGTATCAGCCTCAAGCGCCCTGCCCTTTGGCCCGCGCTGGCGCCGGGGATGACCCTTGAGCGGCTTTTGCGGCGCTATTTCTCTGACCCGCGTTTGGTGCAGCTCTTTGCGCGATATGCCACCTATGTGGGCGGACGCCCCAGTCACACCCCAGGCGTTCTAGCGCTTGTGTGGCAAGCCGAAGCAGCGGGCGTGTGGGCCGTAGAGGAAGGTATTCACGGCTTGGCGGCGGCATTGACCCGCGTGGCAATTGCCGCTGGGATCACCTTTCGATTCTCGACACAAGCCACGCGGATTTTGCGGCAAAACAATCGTGTCACCGGCGTAGAACTCAAGGATGGCAGAGCGTTGCGCTGCGATGCCTGCGTGTTCAATGGCGACCCCCAAGCATTAAACACCCCTTTGTTGGGGCAGATCGAGCAAAAAATTCTGCCCGACAAGTCCAAACACAAGGCAAGCCTTTCTGCATGGGTATGGGCCTTTGCCGCGACGCCTGCGGGACCTGAGTTGGCGCATCACAACGTCTTTTTCACCGCCACACCAAAGGCCGAATTTGACCCGATTGGCAAAGGGCGCATGCCCGACGAACCGACGCTCTACATCTGCGCGCAAGACCGTGAATTGGGCCGGGACCCGCCCGAAACCGAACGCTTTGAAATCATCATGAACGGGCCCGCAGATTACAAGCCGTCGCAAAATGAGGATGAAGAATGCAAAAAACGGACATTTCAAACGCTTCAGTCTTTCGGACTGACATTCTCGCCTCTGCCAGACAAGACGGCCCTGACCACCCCCGGCCAACTGGCCCAACGCTTTCCCGGGTCCCTGGGGGCGATTTACGGGACATCGCCGGAGGGGATGATGGCTCCGTGCAAACGCCCGCGAGCCCGAACTCTGTTGAAGGGTCTCTATCTGGCGGGCGGAGGAGCGCATCCGGGAGCGGGGGTGCCCATGGCTCTCCTATCAGGGCAGCACGCGGCGACGGCCTTGGAGGAGGACCTGACTTCCGGGTCTCTGTCGATGCCGGCGGATACGCATGGTGGTATATCGATGGCATCTCCGCGGACGGAACGCGTGCCGTCTCAGTCATCGGCTTCATAGGCTCGGTTTTCTCACCATGGTATGGGTGGAGTGGTCGGCACGATCCCGCAAATCATTGCTGTATCAATGTCGTCACCTCGGGCCTTACTGGGCGCTTCACGATGACGGACCGGGGCCGCCAAGCCCTGCGCCAGACCAGAGATCGGTTTGAAGTCGGCCCAAGCAGCCTGAATTGGACCGGCAAAGAACTGATCATCGACATCAATGAATGGGGGGCTTTGCCGCTGGCGCTGCCGTTGCGCGGACAGATCGTTTTGACGCCAGCGGCTGTCACACAGTCAGAAGTTGCCCTGACGCCAGACGCGCGTCACATCTGGCGCCCCTTTGCGCCTATTGCTCATATATCAGTAGATTTTGGCCCCACCAACCGCTGGGAAGGGCATGGCTATTTCGATGCCAACCATGGCACCCGCCCTCTTGAAAGCGATTTTCATGCTTGGACTTGGGGGCGGTTTCCGCTCAAGGAGCGCACGGTGTGTTTTTATGATGCGCTTCGGCGCAGTGGCGACAAGCTTGCGCTAGGCGTAGAGATCGACCGTGACGGGCAACTCCGTGAAATAGCCCCTCCGCCCCTTACCCCCATGCCGCGCACCATTTGGGCGCTCAAGCGCGAGAGCCGTGCGGATATTGGCACGCGACCGCAGCAAAAACTATCGCTTCTGGAAGCGCCGTTTTATTCCCGTGCTGTTGTTGAGACGCAAATCGATGGCGAAAAGAGCCTTGGGATGCATGAAGCTCTTGATCTTAAGCGCTTTCGCTTTCCCCTGCTCAAGCCAATGTTGGCGGTGCGTGTACCGCGTCGCGCCAAATGGCCGAAGGCTGCAGGCTGAGGGTATTGCAGCACCAGCAGCTTTTGGCGTCACACGGAGGTGCGATCACGTGCTTCCAATTGCTGCAATATCCCGAGTAATGCCTCGGAACGCGCCGAAACAACCGCACGCCGACTGGCCGCGGCGACCAAGAACGCGACTTCTGGATCGGGGCGCGCATGCAAGCGTGGCGACATCGGTGTTACGGTGCTTATTCCGGCCTGAAGCGCCGAAAGCGCCATCAACCGCATCTTATGCGCGGAGGTTGTGCGCGCGCGCGTGGTGACGCTGTTATAGTCTTGCCGCCGCACCTCTGACCCAATCGCCGCATAAACATGACCCGCCGCGTAGATTGCCATTCGACAATCAAAGGGCAGCCCAGCAACCCCTGGCGAAGCGCGGCGATACAACTCTGCCGCTTCACGCAATAACAGCGCGGTGCATTCCCGGATCTGTGGAGAAGCACTTGGCCGAGCCAAGAACTGTTCTGGCTCGACTCCGAGTGCCGCAAGCCATTCCAAAGGCAAAAACAATCGCCCTGCCCGAGCATCTTCACCCACGTCACGCGCAATATTGGTCATTTGCATCGCCAAGCCCAAGTCACAGGCTCGCGCCAGCACGTCAGGATCTCGCACGCGCATCAAGACGCACATCATCGCACCGACCGATGCCGCGACGCGGGCCGCATAGCCTTTTAGCTCGTTCAAAGTGTCGTAGCGCCGCTCGAGAGAGTCCCACGCCAGCCCTTCCAGCAAAGCCTCTGGCAGGGCGCGCGGCATCTCGAACTCTTCGACGATTGAGGCAAAAGCGCGGTCTGAAGGCGCATTGCGTGGACGACCTTGATAGATCAGATCGAGCCTGTCGCGGAGCCGCAAAACGGCTGAGGCTTTGTCTTGGCCCTCATCTACTTCATCATCGGCCACCCTGCAGAATGCGTAGAGGGCTATGGATGGATCGCGCACACGCACAGGCAGCGCGCGTGAGGCGGCATGAAATGAGAAGCTCCCCGTTCGGATCATTGCCCGACAGGTTTCCATATCTTGCGCCAAGCTCATTCGGCAGCCAATGGTTTGGGGGCGGCGGATGTTTTTTCCCGCGGAAAATCTGGCACAATTTGCCCCAAGATTTCAGCAGTCCCAATAACCCCAGGCACTCCTGCACCCGGATGTGTTCCCGCGCCCGCAAGGTAAAGACCCGGCAATTCTTCCGATATGTTATGCGGTCGAAACCATGCGGATTGCAAAATCCTTGGCTCAATCGAAAAACCCGCGCCAAAGGGCGACAAATAACGCTCCTTGAAGGTTTCTGGTGTGAATACGAGGCTTTCGGTCACATGCTGTGACAGACCGGGCAAAAGGCGCTCTTCGAGCACCGAGAGCATCTTGCGCCGATAGGTCTCGGCCTGTGCAGGCCAATCCACTGAATTTGCATGACCCAGATGCGGCACAGGGGAGAGGGCGTAGAATGTATCTCCGCCCTCTGGTGCACAAGAGGGGTCGGTGACGCTTGGACGATGGACATAGAGGCTCATATCATCGGCCAGCTTGCCGCGCATGAAGATATCCTTGATGTGCTCGCGGTAGCGTGGCCCGACGACAATGGAATGGTGCCCAACATCGGGCCACAGCCCCTTGGTGCCTTGCGTGCCAAAATACCAAACGAACAATCCCATCGACCAACGGGATCGCTTTAGGCGACCTGTGGTCCAACGCTTTCTTGGCGCATTTTTGAGAAGGTGGTCATAAGTATGGCCCGGATCCGCATTTGACACC
>DOOI01000099.1 GCA_003512825.1 Paracoccaceae bacterium
CTTTGAATATCGCGCGGTGCCCATGGCCGTTGTGGCGGGCTTTATGGTATTTGGCGAAGTTCCCCTCCCCATTGTCTGGGCAGGCACCATCCTCATTATTGGTGCGGGTCTCGTGACCGTTTGGCGCGAAGCACATAATCGCAACGCCTGAGACTATCCACCTAACCCACTTGACGAATGCCATGCCACAGCGGCTAAATCCAACAAACAACAAGGATTACATGATGTCGGACGCACCTATCATTGCCCAAAAGGCCCCCTATCCGGTCGAAGTCGAAGCCGGAAAAACCTATTTCTGGTGCTCTTGCGGGCGCTCGGCCAAACAGCCCTTCTGCGATGGCAGTCACAAGGGCACCACTCTTGCCCCTGTGAAACACACCGCCGAAAAAGACGGCACAGTTTGGTTTTGCGGCTGCAAAGCAAGCGCCAAGGCACCGCTTTGCGACGGCGCGCATAAGGCTCTCTAAGCCGTCAAACAGGCCTCACTGAGGCGACGAGGCAGCCAAGCGATCCAGCAATTGCTTGTTGCGGCAAAAGTCCGGCGAAACACTCTTTGCAGCGTCGCCGGACGTTGCCTTGTTTTGCTGCAAGAAGGCTGTGCATTCGGCCGGGTGTACGCATTGCGAACACCGAACCACGGCTTCACGATAGGTCGCTGGCCCCGCATCGCGGACATCTGCACCCACCGTTTCCGCCATCCGATCCATCAGCCCCAAACGCCGCGCCATTTTGTCAAAAAGTGCCATCCGAAACTTCCTCCCTCGATTGAATGCGTGATAGTTCGTTAAAAACATGTGCGTTTCGGCAAAACGGTGGCGCCGGGCGTGGTGGGGTCATCGCGCCCAACCACGTTTCGCACGCTGTATTTCCGAGGCACTGGCGGCATCGCGCCACCAATGTGGCATAGACTTCCACAGTCAATTGACCGTCCACCAAGGCTTTCCCAAGATTAACACCCGTCACCCGCGCCATCGACCTTGTGCGCCAAAACGCCGCCTCAGGGGCCTGCATCGGGGCAACGTTTTCCATGGTTCACACCCTTTCCGGCTCTGCCAGATTGGCCAAAGCGTCGCGATTTTCGCACCAGTCCGGCGGGCGCGGGAAATCGCGTCGCTCCAAAAGACGTGCACAGTCTTCGGGGGCATCGCATCCACGGCACCGCGTCACCATCGCAGCCCAAGCCTCTTGCGACAGCGTGCCCCGAAACTGCGCTTCTGCCAGTTCCACGCCGGCATGCTCCGCCATCCGGCGCACCAGCCAGATATGTCGAATAGGATCACCCAGAACAGCAGACATGGCCAACACATCTATAAGATGAGGCCATGCTAGCCGCTCTATCGGCTGGCTACTTTGACAGGGATCAAATTTCGCTAAAGCTGTGCCGCAGTCCGGCGCACTGTCTCGATACGCTGTGCGTTGGGGGGGTGGGTCCCCAAAAAGCGGTTACCCGGATCAGGAATGCGGGTAAAAAACTCCGCTCCTCGAAGCGGATCATAGCCTGCATGCTTGGTAATCAAAGTGCCCAGCGCATCGGCTTCCAACTCGAAATCCTTGGAATAGCTGCGCGCTCCAATCGAAGCGCCCAAATCCTGCGCTGTCTGAATGGCCCCCAGATCGCCCCCCGTCAACGCCGCGAGACCTGCAAAAATCACCGCGCCTGCGGCCGCATTGGCCTTCTGCCGCGGGATATGGCCTGCAATGTGATGCGCGGCTTCATGCCCCATCACAAAGGCCAATTCATCAATATTCCGCGCCTCCGCGATCAACGCCAAAGTAAAGGCAAGGATCGGCCGCCCAGTATCGTCGAGCGTTTGGAACGCATTGGCTGGCTGGCCCGGTCGATCATCAATCACAATCCGAAAATCGCAATTTTCCCGTGGAACCCGCACCCGACACTCGGCTTCGGCCACAGGTTCAACCGTCCGCACCACTTCTACGAAATTCCGCGCCGCTTGCGAGGCCGGCATCGGCGCCACAGAACGCGCGACAGGCTGCGGATTGGGTTGCGCCTGCGTCGGCGGCTCTTCCATGCTGACGCATCCAGACAACACAAGCCCGCCCACCAACACCAAATATCTCATGATCACCTCCGCACCCATCTTAAGCAATGTAGCAGCCCCCCACACAGGCTCCAGCCCCCTCACACGTCTTTGTACTTGCCATCGGCAACCGCTTGCCGCCAAACTCACCCCATGTTCACCATAGAGCACGAATTTGACGCCACTGTGATCACCTTGGTTGATGAGGGCCGCCCCCATCTCAAGGAGGATGTGACCATCTTTGCATTTGAAGATTGCGTTACCCTAGAACAACTCGATCCACGCACCGATGAGGTGGTCACCATCACTCTCTCGCTTCAGCAAGTCAAAGAACTCGCCGCGGCCCTCGACCTGCCCGAAGGTGTCTACAGCTTGGGCCGCCCTGAGTAATCAGCCAACCACAGCGCCGCAATCACGACATGCTCTCGATGCGAAATCGTTTGTCCCGCGCGGTTGCGCCCGCCACCAACTGCAATCGCGAAGGCGCCAGCCCAAGCGCTTTGGCCAAAGCCTTTCGCACCGCCTCCGTTGCTTTGCCGTCCTCGGGCGCTTCGGTGACATATACCCGGATCTCGCCGGCCTCTTCCAAAATCCGCGCCCGGCTCGCCTTGGGTGTCACCCGAACCGCAATTTCCCCGCCTGGATTGGCCAAATGCGCCAGTGATCCCCGCGTCATTTGCAATAGGGCCCGCTGCGATAGCGTGCGGTGTCAAAGTGGAAATGATCTTTGTGAAACCGATCCGAATTCGGCCCCAACACCGTGCCAAATGGTCCGCAAGCATCCCGGTGCAGCCGTTTCAACAGCTTTCCGTCCTTACCAGACCCCCACCCTTGGAGCACCGTTATCATCGTCCCATCTCGCAGGGTTAACCCAGAGATATCAACGGCATGCCCAAAGGAATGTTCTGAGAGCCGCGCGCCTTTCTGGTTGTTTCGCCCGCGACAGGCATAAGAGGCCGCGATA
>DOOI01000021.1:0-13065 GCA_003512825.1 Paracoccaceae bacterium
ACGTCATGACGCAAACCAGACGCCGACCATACGCAAATCATACCAAGAAAAATGACAAAAGCCCGAAGGTATTAACCTTCGGGCCTTTTGTTTTTGGTGCGGTCGAGAAGACTCGAACTTCCACGGGGGTTAGCCCACAGCGACCTCAACGCTGCGCGTCTACCAATTCCGCCACGACCGCATCTGAACTGGTGATGCGCCGTTTAGCGGCTCCTTCTGGGAATGCCAAGGGCGAAAATGCGTCAAATCTCATTGCGCTGAATATTTCCCCGCAGGCTTGCACGCCACACGATCACAGCACCGATCAAGCCCGCCATCAAAACCCAAAACCCAAACCAGTTTGCGCGTGAGAAAATCACCTCATGCATCAAGCGCCCCGGCAAAAGCGTAAATACTCCCGCACCGAGCAACGCGAAAAAGCTCAATTTTTTCATGATCTTCTGATGCAGAGAAATATCTCCGCGCCGGGCGGCCCTCACCGATTGCACCAAAGACCCAAGCGTAACGAGCGACAAGATATGAATAGGGCTCCATGCGCCGATCCATCGGACTTCATGAATAACAAAAGAACTCAGCGCCACCGAAGCCATCGCCACCACCCAAATACGCCCCGCAAATCGATGTGCGGCCCCACCCTTTCGGCGCATCAAGATCACCGGAGCCAAGACCACGGCCAAGAGGGCCGCAGCAACATGAAACTGAATGGCCACAGGCGCGGCCAGAAATGGGGTAAGCGTTGGCATCGTGTGCTCTCCTTGCTAGAACTGCGTTCGCAACTGCACCGAGTTATTAACTTCTCACAGGCTAAATTCGTGAAACCCGCGTCAGACACCGTCAACAGCGTCGTGTTGCAACTCGCGCATCGTGAACTGCAACGCGTTTTTCACGACCGTCGCTTGATTGTTGGCTTGATCGGGCTCGGATTGGTGTTCGGTTTTGCCGGACCATTTGGCACAGATACGTCGCTCTCTCTGGCGCCGCGTTTGCTCTATTGGCTGGCGATTGTGGTAATCACAGGTCTTGCTGGGTGGATCTTCACCCGGTTTTTTTCCAATGCGCTTTGCCGCCTTGGCGTCTCGCCGCTCTTTTCCGCTCTTTTTGGCGGGGCTTTGGCGGGCGTGCCGATTACCCTCATTGTTCACGGGATCAACATCGCGTTTCTTGCGATGCCGCTGGCGGATCTTACCCCGTCTTTTGCCACTCTGACTGGTACAATCGTGGCGATTTCGGCCACTGTCTCGACGGCGATGTTCTTGATTACACTTGGCCCAACGCCTCAGACGCCGCAAAGCACCGCGCCAATAGAAACCGCGAATTCTGCTCCCCGTCTCCTCACGCGTTTACCCTATGAAAAGCGTGGCACCCTCCTGTCCTTATCTGCACTCGATCACTATACCGAGGTTGTGACAACCACAGGAAAAGAGCTTGTTTTGATCCGCTTAGCCGATGCCATCGCCGAGGCGTCTCCCGTCTGTGGCCTGCAGATTCATCGATCTCATTGGGTTGCCCTCTCAGCAATCGCGCGCCTTGAACGCGACACAAGCCGCCTGATCCTCACAGTGAGCGATGGGCGCACCCTCCCCGTCAGCCGCAGCAATATCTCTGCCCTCAAGGAGGCCGGCATCCTACCGGGCCAGACCAATGGTTGAGTGGATCATCACCGAAGGGCTCACCGATTACACCCGTGCCGTCGCCTTCATGGAAACCCGCGCAGAGGCAATCGCGTGCGGCGAGGCCGAGGAGTGCCTTTGGCTCCTCGAACACCCACCCCTTTACACCGCAGGCACCTCTGCGCGCAGTGAAGACCTGACCGATCCAGAGCGCTTTCCCGTCTATCAGTCAAAGCGGGGCGGGCAATACACCTATCATGGGCCGGGTCAGCGCGTTGTTTATGTCATGCTCGACCTCAACAAACGCGGCCGCGACATTCGCGCCTTTGTCGAATCCTTGGAAAACTGGGTAATTTCCACCCTCGCCGAATTCAACGTCACCGGCGAGATTCGTCCCGGCCGTGTAGGTGTCTGGGTCACCCGCTCCGACCAAGCCCCCACAATAACTGGCGCCCCTCGTGAAGACAAAATCGCCGCGATCGGCATTCGCCTTCGCAAATGGGTGAGTTTCCACGGCATCTCGATAAACGTTGAACCGGACTTGACGCATTTTTCCGGTATCGTGCCCTGTGGCATCCGCGATCATGGCGTCACCAGCTTGGTTGATCTTGGCCTTCCGGTGACCCTGCAAGACCTCGACGCTGCGCTAAAACATGGCTTCGAGCAGCACTTCCCGGAACCAACTTCGTGACCAATGCGCCCGCGTTGCGGTGAACCCAAACCTAAGCGAAGTTAAGCCATTCCCTCGACCTGCGACCTTTTTGACATTGATCCGCGCGGTGAGGGCCTTAAGTCTACGCCCAGACCGATCCATGACCAAACGAGGGAAACCTATGAAATTTCTGCTGTCCGCTGCCACACTGATCGCCCTGTCCACGCCCGCTTTCTCAGAAGGCGACGTCGCTGCGGGCGAGAAAGAATTCTCCAAATGCAAGTCTTGCCACATGATTGCGGCCGATGATGGCACCGTAATCGTCAAGGGCGGCAAAGTCGGCCCAAACCTTTACGGCGTCATCGGGCGCACAGCTGGCACCTCTGATGGCTTTAGCTACGGCGACGGCTTGAAAGACGCGGCAGCCGCTTCCTTCGTCTGGACCGAAGAAGAACTCGCCAGCTATATCACCGACCCAAAAGCATGGCTCGGCGACAAGGGTTACGCGGCAAAGACGAAAATGTCGTTCAAAGCCAAAGCCAAGCAGGCTGACCTCGCGGCGTATTTGGCTTCGGTCAAGCCCGCGCAATAAGTTTTTGCAAAAAGTTGAAAAGCGCGTGTTCCTATGGGAATGCGCGCTTTTTCTTTGTATTCCTGCACTTTTTCCACATTCCTGCACGTTTCTGCGCTGCACGGCTTCTTTCAAGCGCATCAATCCCTTGGGGGTGCGACATATTGATTTGATCTGCATCAAATTCAGACATTGCCGCCCCCGCCCACACATTCTAAAACGATGTTGGAACACGGGTTAGGAGAGAGTCTGTCTGCCTTGCCTGAAAGTATAACTTCAACTGGAGGCAACAGAATGGCAGACGCAGCCATCCACGGCCACGACCATCACGACGAGCGGGGCTTTTTCACACGCTGGTTCATGTCCACTAACCACAAGGACATCGGCCTGCTCTATCTCATCACGTCGGCAATCGTCGGCCTGATCTCGGTTCTTTTCACCGTCTACATGCGGATGGAATTGATGGAACCGGGTGTGCAATACATGTGCGCCGAAGGCGCGCGTTTCATCGCCGCATCCACATCGGAATGCACCCCGAATGGTCACCTTTGGAACGTGATGATTACCTATCACGGCGTTCTGATGATGTTCTTTGTGGTGATTCCTGCCCTCTTCGGCGGCTTCGGCAACTACTTCATGCCGCTGCAAATCGGCGCGCCGGACATGGCGTTCCCACGCATGAACAACCTGTCCTTCTGGCTCTACGTTGCGGGCACGTCACTTGGCGTTGCCTCGCTCTTGTCCCCCGGCGGCAATGGTCAACTCGGGTCTGGTGTGGGCTGGGTTCTCTATCCACCGCTTTCCGTGAACGAAGGCGGTATGTCGATGGATCTCGCGATCTTCGCGGTCCACGTCTCGGGTGCTTCGTCGATCCTCGGTGCGATCAACATGATCACCACCTTCCTGAACATGCGCGCACCGGGCATGACGCTCTTCAAGGTTCCGCTGTTCTCGTGGTCTATCTTCGTAACCTCGTGGCTGATCCTTCTGTCGCTGCCCGTTCTGGCAGGCGCGATCACGATGTTGCTGACCGACCGTAACTTTGGCACGACCTTCTTCGATCCAGCAGGCGGCGGTGACCCGATCCTCTACCAGCACATCCTGTGGTTCTTTGGCCACCCGGAAGTGTATATCATCATTCTCCCCGGCTTCGGCATCATCAGCCACGTCATCTCCACCTTCTCGCGCAAACCCGTCTTCGGCTACCTGCCGATGGTCTGGGCGATCATCGCGATCGGCGCGCTTGGCTTTGTCGTGTGGGCGCACCACATGTACACCGTGGGTATGTCGCTGACCCAACAGTCCTATTTCATGCTGGCCACGATGGTAATCGCGGTGCCGACAGGCGTGAAAATCTTCTCGTGGATCGCCACCATGTGGGGCGGCTCCATCGAGTTCAAGACACCAATGCTCTGGGCCTTCGGCTTCCTCTTCCTCTTCACCGTTGGCGGCGTGACCGGCATCGTGTTGAGCCAAGCGGCCGTCGACCGTGCCTATCATGACACCTACTATGTGGTGGCTCACTTCCACTACGTGATGTCGCTGGGCGCCGTGTTCTGCATCTTTGCAGGTATCTACTTCTACTTCGGCAAGATGACGGGCCGTCAGTATCCGGAATGGGCAGGCAAGCTGCACTTCTGGGCGATGTTCATCGGTGCTAACCTGACGTTCTTCCCGCAGCACTTCCTTGGCCGTCAGGGCATGCCGCGCCGTTACATCGACTATCCGGAAGCCTTCGCTTACTGGAACTATTGGTCGTCCATCGGTGCGTTCATCTCCTTCGCGTCCTTCGTGTTCTTCTTCGGCATTATGATCTGGTCGTTGACCCGTGGCGCACGCGTCACCGCCAACAACTACTGGAATGAGTATGCCGACACGCTGGAATGGACCCTGCCATCGCCGCCGCCCGAGCACACGTTCGAGCAGCTGCCCAAGCAGGAAGACTGGGACAAGTCCCACGCGCACTAATCCCGCGTTCCACATATAATCACGAAAGGGCCTCCCATTGTGGGGGCCCTTTTCTATTTGTGAGAGCCTTGCGGCACCCTGCCCCATGGAAATAATGCGCCGCGTCCTACCCTATGATCAGACGCGACAGGACAAGACACATGCCTTACTACTGGACCCCTTCAAAAGAGACCCCCGAGCGCCTCGAATTATGGCCGCATCGCTCATTGCCACGACGTGGGTTTGCGGTAACCATACTGCTCACTTTCAGCCTGATCACAGTGCCGCTCTATCCACTCTTGGGCACCGTGGTGCTGTGGGGGCTACTGCCGTTCCTGCTGATGGCCGTCGGCGCGCTCTGGTGGGCCTTGGAGCGCAGCTACAAGGATGGAGACATACTCGAAGAGCTGGTCTTCACGGATGACGCCCTTCATCTTACTCGGACCGATCCCAAGGGCCTAAAGCAAGAGTGGGATTGCAACCCATATTGGGCCCGCGCCGAAATGCACCAACAAGGTGGCCCCGTGCCTTGGTATGTGACGCTCTCCGGCAATGGACGCCGCGTTGAAATCGGTGCGTTTCTTTCCGAGGAGGAGCGTCGCGCGCTATATGGCGAGCTTGCCGAAGCGCTTAAGTCATCGCGTGGCGCAAACGCGGAATAGTTTTAGGGCGCAGCCATCGCTGGCCGCGCCCCTGATGCATGCCGAACGCTGCCAAAGTATCAGGCGAGACGTGCCTTGAGCATCGGGCCTACAGCGCCAAAATCCATCTGTCCGGTATAAAGTGACTTCAGCTCGGCCATGACCCGCCCCATATCGCGGATCGAATTCGCACCCAGCTTCTCAATCACACCGTTCAGCGCTTCGGTCACTTCAACTTCGCTCAACTGACGCGGCAAGAACTCCTCGATCACTCCGATTTCAGCAAGCTCCCGTTCTGATAGGTCGAGCCGCCCACCTTCTTCATAAATCCGCGCACTTTCTTGGCGCTGCTTTACCATCTTGCTGAGGATCGTCATGACCTCTGCATTGCTCACCCCCTCGTCACGGCCTTCGCCGCGCGCCGCAATGTCGCGGTCCTTGATTGCGGCGTTGATCAACCGCAGCGTCGAAAGACGATCCGCCGCGCGATCTTTCATCGCCTGTTTGAGCGCTGTATTCAGCCGTTCACGCAATTCCATGAGGTCACATTCCCTAATGTCGCTTGGATGCCAGACCCTACTGGATTGGCCAGCCCAAGACAACGTGCGAACGGGGAGGCCAAAGCGGTGCGTCCGGCCTTGACCCTCGCCGCCTCGGCCTTTAGGACACCAGCAATTTGCCGCCATCCACCCTAGCTCCGGAGACTCGCACAATGGCCCACTCTGACCGGACCCGCCCAACCGCTTGCCTTGCCCTCGCGGATGGAACGCTGTTTTACGGTAAAGGTTTTGGTGCTGTTGGTGAGGCACAAGCAGAGCTCTGCTTCAACACGGCGATGACAGGCTACCAAGAGATCATGACAGACCCGTCTTATGCGGGCCAGATCGTAACTTTTACCTTTCCTCACATCGGTAACACTGGCGTGACCCCGGAAGATGACGAAACCACGGACCCAGTCGCCGCTGGCATGGTCGTGAAATGGGATCCGACCGAGCCGTCCAACTGGCGCGCCACCGAGCGCCTCGGTGACTGGCTCACCCGCCGTGGCCGTATTGCCGTTGGGGGTATCGATACACGCCGCCTGACCCGTGCGATCCGCCAGCAAGGCGCGCCCCATGTCGCAATCGCACATGACCCTGATGGCAATTTCGACATCGCGGCGCTTGTGGCGAAAGCCCGTGCTTTCCCCGGACTTGTCGGCCTCGATCTGGCCAAAGACGTGACTTGCGCGCAATCTTATTCATGGAACGAAATGCGCTGGGCATGGCCGCAAGGCTATCAGCCACAAGAAAATCCACGCTTTAAAGTCGTGGCCGTCGACTTTGGCGCCAAGCGGAATATCCTGCGGTGCCTGGCCTCCGTCGGCTGCGACGTCACTGTGCTGCCTGCCAGCGCCACTGCAGAAGAGGTGCTCGCCCACAATCCTGATGGCGTATTTCTCTCCAACGGCCCCGGCGACCCTGCGGCGACAGGGGCCTATGCCGTTCCAATGATCAAGGGCGTGCTGGAGCAATCCGACGTGCCTGTGTTCGGGATTTGCTTGGGCCACCAGATGCTTGCTTTGGCGCTTGGGGCAAAAACTATTAAGATGAACCACGGCCACCACGGTGCGAACCACCCCGTTAAGGATATGGAAACCGGCAAGGTGGAAATTACCTCAATGAATCATGGATTCGCCGTCGACAGCCAAACTTTGCCAAAAGGCGTCAAGGAAACGCATGTTTCCCTTTTTGATGGCTCAAACTGCGGCATCCGAATGGAAGACCGCCCCGTATTTTCGGTGCAATACCACCCCGAGGCCAGCCCCGGTCCACAAGACAGCTTCTACTTGTTTGAGCGTTTCGCCGCCTCCATGGCCGCCCGCGCATCTGCCTGAAGCAGTTTACCGACAGCCTCACCCGGCAAATTTGTATCACTGATACCTCGGGAGCTTTCTTCCGAGGTATCTTTTTTGCCGTAGCGTGCCGTTAACCTTATTTTAACAAGGCATTAAGAGTTTCCCGCGATGCTCCCCTTCACAAGGTGGATCGCGAGATGGCAAAAGACTTTTCCTCAAACCGAAACTTTCCGACTCCCGGCCCTCGTAATGGCGGCACGGCTTCCGATCTTGCGGCCTTTCTCGCAAATCAAGGCCTACTCGATAAGGGCGTCGCACTTGCCCTCCGGGCCACTAGTCGTCGTAGCGCAGCGACGCTCTGCGAAATCATTCGGGCAACCGGACTGGTCGCCCCCACGACATTGATCGAAGCAGATGCTGAATATCGCGGCCTGCCGCGCGCCGATCTATGCCAAATCCCCGCGCCACAATCCCTTGCCATACTATGTGACGCAAGTGTTTGGCTGCGTCATTGCGCTGTCCCTTGGTGCGATGCATCAGGAAAATTGCACATCGCCATGCGGAACCCGGACAGTCTTGAAGCTCTTCTTGGGGTGCTGCCGCCGAACTTCTCCACGGCTCAGCCCGCCCTCGCCCTCGAAGAAGAGATCCAAGAGGCATTGGCGGCCATTTTCCATGACATACTGCGCGATCGCGCCTCAGCCCGCGTACCCGAAAAAGAAAGCTGTCGGACATGGGGCCGTCGCCCCAAACGCCGCGCAGTTTTGCTTACCCTTTTTGGCACCGCCTTTCTCAGCACGCTTGTTTTTTGGCCCACAATCGTTCTGTCTGCTTTGGTTCTCTGGGCCATTTTCGCTATGATCCTTTCTGCCTTGCAAAAAGTTTCAGCGCTCTTTGCCCATCTGACCCGGCCGCTGGCACCGCCCCGCCCACTCCCAGTACTTTTCAAAAAGCCTAAGATCTCGGTCTTGGTGCCGCTCTTTCGGGAGCAGGAAGTCGCACAGGTGTTGGTTCGACGTCTCGAACGCTTGACCTATCCAAAGCACCTTTTGGATGTGATCCTTGTGTTGGAAGAGACAGACATTGTTACGCAAAACGCGCTCGAAAGTGCGGAACTGCCACCTTGGATGCGAAAGATCATCGTTCCCGATGGCCAGCCGCGCACCAAACCACGCGCCATGAATTATGCATTGGATTTTTGCCGCGGCGATATCATTGGAATTTGGGATGCCGAAGATGCCCCTGAGCCACAGCAACTTGATGTTGTGGCAGAAACATTTCGGTGCGCGCCCCCGGACACCGTCTGCCTGCAAGGCATTCTCGACTTTTACAACCCGAAACAAAACTGGCTCGCCCGCTGCTTCACGATCGAATACGCCACGTGGTTTCGCACAATCCTACCCGGCCTTACACGGCTCGGCTTTGCGATTCCTCTGGGCGGCACGACACTCTTTTTCCGTCGAGAAGCGCTTGAAGTCTTAGGCGGATGGGACGCCCATAACGTCACCGAAGACGCGGATCTCGGCTTCCGTCTCGCGCGCCATGGCTACAACACTGAAATGATCCCAGTGGCCACAGACGAAGAAGCGAATTGCCATACATGGCCTTGGATCAAACAGCGGTCCCGCTGGCTCAAAGGCTATATGGTCACCTATATTGTTGCGATGCGTGATCCCATCGAGCTTTGGTCTCAGCTTGGGGCTTGGAAGTTTCTGGGCCTCCAAGCCCACTTCATTACGTCCCTCTCCCAATTTCTCTTGGCGCCCTTGCTTTGGTCGTTTTGGCTGATCATGCTAGGGTACGCGCACCCCCTTGAAAGCGTTGTTCCCAGAGAATGGTTGATGACTATGGGGATTCTCTTTCTGGGTTTTGAGTGCATCACTGTTGGCGCAGGCGCGGTGTCCGTCTCAGGTCCAAAGCATCGCCACCTTTTGCCTTGGGTGCCGACGCTGCATCTCTACTTTCCCCTTGCAACCATCGCCGCCTACAAGGCGCTCTGGGAGTTGGTGTTCTCGCCATTCTATTGGGACAAAACCACGCATGGCCTTTCGCTCTCAAAAACGGCCTCGCAATCCTCCCCGCAAGGGCCGTCACTCAACGCTCTTCAAGACACCTGAATCAAGCTTCAATCGCGTAACAAATGCTTTTGAAATGTGCGACTTGAGCGCTTGATAGGCGGCCTCTTCATCGCGCCGCTCAATTGCCGAGACGATGGCCGAATGTTCATTGAGAGCATCGTCACCCCGACCTTCAGCCGCCAACGAAGTCGTCGCCATCAAGGCCATTGAGCGATGCACCAAGTCAAGCTGTTGCACCAAATATCGATTATGCGAGGCCAGATGAATTTGCTTGTGAAATCTCCGGTTCGCCCGGCTGAGTGCCTTTGGGCTGGCGATCAGGGCGCGATCAGCATCGACCATTTCCCGCAGCACCCGCATTTCTTCTGGCGTTGCATGCCGCGCTGCCAACCGCGCCGCCAAGCCCTCTAGCTCTGAGCGCACGGCGTAAAGCTCCGACAATTGGTTATGGTCCAGCGACGCGACGATCAGGCTGCGCCCGTCTCTCGCCAAAAGACTTTGTGTCTCCAGTCGCTGGAGAGCTTCTCGCACCGGCGTGCGCGAAACGCCAAAGCGGTCGGCCAACTCACTCTCGACCAAACGATCGCCAGGCCGATAGATCCCGCTATCGATTGCCTCCAAGATTAGCGAATAAGCGTCTTTTTGGCTCGATTTTGGATCTGCCATTTTGTCTTCCCCTCTTTTTCCCCCGCCTTTTTAGAGGCGGAGTATCCCCCTGTCACGACACTGTTGCCGACACGCGGCTCCGGCGATAGACGTTTCTCATGCCACGTGACAAATTCTCTCACATCACCACATGGGTCTTTGACCTCGACAATACCCTATACCCTCCCGCAATGCGCCTCTTCGATCAGATCGAAGTGCGGATGACGGATTACGTTATGCGAACCCTGAATGTCACCCAGCCGCAAGCAGATCACCTGCGCGGCCATTATTGGCGCCAGTACGGAACAACCCTCGCAGGCTTGATGCGCGAGCATGCGATTGATCCAACACCCTATCTCGAGGAAGTTCACGACATTGATTTTTCTGTACTTTCTCCTGACCAAGCGTTGCGAAGTGCGATTCAATCTCTTCCCGGTCGCAAACTCATCTACACAAACGGCTCGGCCCCTTATGCCGAAAACGTAATCTCAGCCCGGGGCCTTTCTGGGGTATTTGATGCGATTTTCGGCGTAGAACATGCTGACTTTCTGCCCAAACCCGAGGTGCGCGCTTTCGAAATCGTCTTTGCAAAAGCGCGCCTCACGCCAGCGACTGCAGCGATGTTCGAAGATGATCCACGCAATCTTTCGGCCCCCCATTCACTTGGGATGCGAACAGTCCACGTGGCTGAGCACCCCGAGCCTGCACCGCATATTCAGTTTCATACCTCCGATCTGACCCGGTTCTTACAGCAGCTGGCATAGCCGCTGCGTCAGGTCGCCGCGCTGCGACAAGATGAATCTAGCATTCCTCTTTTTGAATGTTACTTGCTGCCGCAGGTTTAAACTGGCGTATCTCATGTCAATAATTCCCGCCGCGCAAGACGACGATCAAGCCGCCCGTACCAAAGCGACAAAGCTTGAGGGACGCATCTTGCTGGCTGTGCTCATAGGGCTCGTCTGTTGGGGCCTTTCAATCTTCACTTGGGGTGTTCCCGGTCTTTACATCCCAGCCCTCGCCCTGGTTCCGGTTATGTACGTCTTGCTGATTTTAATTAGCAGGGGATGACGGTTTGACGCTTGGACCTTTACCCCTCCTCGCCCTAGTATTTGGGCAGGAGGGTCCAATGCTCACATTCGATCATGATATCTTGGTTTCCGGTGGCGGCGTCGCTGGCTTGGCTGCTGCCGCAGTTTTCGGAGCGGCAGGGTTTTCGGTGCTTTGCGTAGACCCAACCGCCCCAATTACCGAGCGCGATGCAGAAGGTTCAGATCTACGCACAACCGCTTTTTTGCAGCCTTCTCAAAGCCTTCTGGAACAAGCTGGCATCTGGGCCCGTTTGAAGGATCATGCTGCCCCCTTGCAAGTCATGCGGATTGTCGACGCCGGCGGCGTTGTGGCCGAACCAAGGCTGGTGAAGAATTTTAACGCTGCGGATATCTCCGAAAAGCCTTTTGGATGGAATTTGCCCAACTGGCTGTTGCGGCGCGAACTACTCGCGCGGCTGACAGAACTACCGAATGTCGAGTTTCGCCCCGGTGTTGGGACGACGTCGCTTTTCACGCGGGCGTCTGAGGCGCGGGTGGGGCTTTCCGATGGGAGCCGTCCGCGCGTTCGGCTGGTGATTGCGGCAGATGGTCGAGCAAGCCCCATGCGAGAGGCCGCTGGAATCAACGTTAAAACAACACGTTACGGGCAGAAGGCCTTGGCTTTTGCCGTGTTACATCCCATCCCGCATGAGAATGTCTCAACCGAGATCCATCGGGCGGGCGGGCCGTTTACACTTGTGCCGCTGCCAGATTGGCAAGGGCTTCCGTCTTCGGCTGTGGTGTGGATGGAAACTGGCCCAGAGGCACTGCGCTTGGCAGAGCTGCCGTGCGATGCGTTTGAGGAAGCCTTAAACTACCGTTCGTGCCTCTTGTTTGGACCGCTCACACTGGTCTCACGGCGCACCGTCTGGCCGATTATCAGTCAGCAAGCTGAACGCATGTCTTCGGAGCGTTTGGCCTTGATGGCAGAGGCCGCGCATGTCGTCCCCCCCATTGGCGCGCAGGGGCTGAACATGAGCCTGATGGACCTTAAACTATTGGTAGACCTTGCAGTTTCTAATCCAACGGAGTTGGGGAGCCGGGGTATGCTCGACACCTATCACCGCAAGCGGCATGGAGAAGTAACCGCGCGGGTGACAGGGATTGACCTGCTCAATCGCGCGTCGATGGCCGCTTCGCAACCAATGCGTGACCTGCGCGCGAAGGGTTTGGATGCGATTTACTCTTTGGGCCCTGTGCGGAAAACCATGATGCAACTTGGGCTTGGCGCGCGGGGCTGACCCCGCGCCCAAATTCCTTGCAAGGAATTTGCAAGGCTCTTGCAAGAGCCTTGGTCAGAGCACTTTATCAACTACAGTTTGTAGGCGAGAGAGGGTGGCATCTACATCATAGAGCTTGTCCAAGCCGAAAAGGCCCAAACGGAAGGTGCGAAAGCCTTCGGGTTCGTCGCATTGAAGCGGCACCCCCGCAGCGATTTGCATGCCCTCGTTAAGAAATTTCTTACCGTTCTGAACCTCTGGATCGCTGGTATAGCTGACCACAACACCCGGTGCGCCAAAGCCCTCGGCTGCGACCGATTGAATGCCCTTCGCCTTGAGCATCTGGCGCACACCATTGCCCAAAGCCCATTGAGATTCTTTCAGCTTTTCAAAGCCATAGTCCTTTGTTTCCAGCATTGTGTCGCGGAACGCGCGCAGGGCGTCTGTGGGCATCGTGGCATGGTAAGCATGACCGCCATCCTCATAGGCTTTCATCATCGCGCGCCATTTCTTCAGATCGACCGCGAAGCTGTCGGAACTGGTTTTTTCCAACCGCTCCAGTGCCTTATCCGACATCATCACCAGACCTGCCGACGGCGAGGCCGACCAGCCTTTTTGTGGTGCGGAAATTAACACATCGACGCCTGTGGCCTTCATATCGACCCAAGCGCACCCCGAGGCGATACAGTCGAGCACCATCAGCGCGCCCACCTCATGGGCGGCGGCCGAGAGCGCCGATATATAGTCGTCAGGCAAGATCATTCCCGCCGATGTCT
>DOOI01000021.1:13350-13546 GCA_003512825.1 Paracoccaceae bacterium
AAAGATCATCCCCGCCGATGTCTCTACATGTGGGGCAAAGACCGCCGCAGGACGGGCCTCACGGATGGCAGCGGTTACTTCTTCGATCGGTGCCGGCGCAAAGGGGGATGTGACCGAGTTTCCCGATTGGCGCGCCTTCATAACTGTTGTTTTTGCTGTGAATTTTCCTGCATCAAAGATTTGCGACCAGCGAAAT
>DOOI01000021.1:13877-14218 GCA_003512825.1 Paracoccaceae bacterium
GCATGTTCCCCATTGGCGAACTGACGCGCGACAGCTTCCATCGCATAGGTGCCCCCACCGGGCACCAAGGCCACGCCGTCAGCATTGTAGACCTCTTTCAGCATGCCCGAGATATCGCGCATAACCCCTTGAAAGGACTTGGACATATGGTTCAGCGAGCGATCGGTGAACACGACGGAAAATTCCAGCAGGCCATCGGGATCGACGGTGTTGAGCAATGCGGGCATGAGGGTCTCCTTCTCTCTTGGGCAAAGAGGTAGACCGATAAAAGGTTAAAGGCAAAGCCTACAACGGCATACCAATTGCCTCGGACGCAACACGTATGATTTACGTATGGGTGG
>DOOI01000056.1:0-5719 GCA_003512825.1 Paracoccaceae bacterium
GGCTCTGCCCCCTCGGCGACGACCTGTCCGCTCGCCGCAGCCTCGGCTGGGGCTTGCCCAGCCGCACCAGCATCCGAACCAGCAGCCGCAGCCGCAGCCCCAGTCGCGTCACCAGTCGCGTCACCAGCAGCGCCAGACACCGCCGCAACCGTCGGCCCGGCAAAGGGCGCCACAATCGCATCTTCTACGGAAACACGCGCCACACCATCTGCGCCCATCGCCCGCAGGCTCAGAGCCCGAGGCGTCTCTGACGGCGGCAATGTCACCAAAAGCGCGAAGGCCCCAGAGCCATCTGCTTTAGCCTCCGCCACCTCTGCCCCATCCAGCAAAAGCGCCACCTGCGCCCCCGGCACAGCACGGCCAGCAATCGTCGCGTTGCCCTCCGCATCCACACGCACCACATCAAACGCCGGATCTGGCGTCGCAGCAACCGTGACCGCGCTCTCACCCTCCAAAGGCTTTGTCGCAGCCTCCGTCACAGCCGCAGTCGACCCGACAGCCGCCCCCTCAGACGCGCTGGTCCCGCTCAAGGGTGCGACCAATGCCGCTGCTTCCGGTGCCTTTTCAGACGCGCCATCGGGCCGTGTAATGGCGACAACGGCCCCTACCACAGCCAACACGCCCACCACGACAGCCGCCGCGAGCGCCTGTGGCCCGCCGATCAGAGCCAATTTGCTCATGCCCCTCAAACCCTTCCCCTGTGCGCCTATCCTGTGTGGCGCTGTTGAGTGACCATAACAACAAGGCTATCAACGGTCAAAACTCTGTTTGCTCCCGAAAGGAGATAGAATGTCGCTCTCTCGCTCTGCGTCCGTCTGTGTTTATTGCGGCGCACGCCCCGGCCGTGACCCCGCATTTGCGGCAGCCGCCACCGACCTTGGCACCGCCCTCGCTGCGCGTGGATGGCGGCTCGTGTATGGCGCAGGGGATGTCGGCCTGATGGGCATCGTCGCGCGCAGCGCACAGTCCGCTGGTGGCGAGACCTTCGGCGTAATCCCGGTGCATCTGATGAATATGGAAGTCGGCAAACGCGACCTCACCCAATTCGTCGTGACCGAAACCATGCATGAGCGCAAAAAAGTAATGTTCATGAATGCCGATGCCGTCGTCGTCATGCCCGGAGGTGCAGGCACGCTTGATGAGTTTTTCGAAGTGCTCACATGGCGGCAAATCGGCCTGCATGAAAAGCCGATCTTTCTCCTCGATACCAATGGCTATTGGCAGCCGCTGATCGCGCTCATGGATCACCTGATCGCTCAGGGCTTCGCCGATGCTTCGCTCAAGGATTTCGTCACGCTCTGCGCCGATGTGCCCTCTCTGGAAGAGGCGCTGCGCGTCGCTCTGTCCTGAGCCAATGCGGAGGCCGAATAAATTCCGATCGCGCTCCAGATCAGACCAAAAGCCACCGCATGCCACATCCCGAATGGCTCGCCAAACAGCACAACCGCGCAAAGGAATTGCAAGGTAGGGTTCAAATATTGCGCCAAACCGACTGTGGCCATTTTCACTCGTTTTGTGGCGTAGCTGAACAAAATCAAAGGCGTTGCGGTCAGACCACCGGAAAACACCAACAGCCCCAAGTCTCGCGCGCTCAAATCATGCAGCCCGCCGCCCCGCCACGTATCCACCCCCAAGATCATCAGCGCAATCGGCGTTAACAACAGCACTTCCGCCGTGACCGACACAACGGGACCAACGGAAAGCCGTTTCTTTACAAGCCCGTATAACCCAAAGCTTGTCGATAGGATCAACGCGATCCATGGCGCCGCCCCCAGCCCGATTGTCAGCACGAAAACCGCCAGAACAGCAAGCGCCACCGCCATGCCCTGCGCCCAGCTCAGCCGCTCACCAAAGGCCACCATGCCAATCAGCACCGCCACCAGCGGATACAGGTAATAGCCCAGACTGGCCTCTGTCACCCGCCCGATCGACACCGAGTAGATGAAGAATATCCAATTGATCGAAATCATCATCGCCGCAAACCCGATGACAGCAGCCTCCCGCCGCGTCCGAACGGCATCGCGCAATTGCCCTAACCGCCCTTGCAATCCCAGCACCACCAAAAACGTCACCAGCGACCACAGCGTGCGATGCGCGACCACATCCAAAGGCGGCAAATGCACCAGAAGCTTGTAGTAAATCGGTGCGATGCCCCAAATCAGGCAGGCCGCCACCATCGCCCAAATGCCCTTCGTCGCCTCACGCATGCCCGCTCTCCCCGCTGCATGTCCACCCTGCCAAGCGCGGCACCGAATGACCAGAGGCGCAAACGCCCCCCAAAATGAAAACGGCCAGAGCATTGCTCTGGCCGCGGCTCGTTTTTGTAACGCAGCTCTTACATCCGCGCAGCAACCGCTTCCCAATCGACCAGCTTGTCGAGGAAGTTGGTCAGATAGGCCGGGCGCTTGTTGCGGAAATCGATGTAATAGGAATGCTCCCATACATCACAGCCCAAAAGCGCCGTCTGGCCAAAGCAAAGCGGGTTCACGCCATTCTCGGTCTTGGTGACCTTCAAGCTGCCGTCCTTGTCCTTGACCAGCCAGCACCAGCCGGACCCAAATTGACCCGCGCAAGCCGCTGCAAAATCTTCCTTGAACTTGGCAACCGAGCCAAAGGCCTCAACCAGCGCCTTTTCCAAAGCACCCGGCATCGCCTTGCCCGCAGGGCCCATCACTTCCCAAAACAGATTATGGTTCCAATGCTGGGACGCATTGTTGAAAATGCCGTTCTGCGCCACGGAACCCGCAGCATAGGTGCCCTTGACGATGTCTTCGAGCGACTTGCCTTCCCATTCCGTGCCAGCAATCAGCTTGTTGCCATTGTCGACATAGGCCTTGTGGTGCAGGTCGTGGTGATATTCCAGCGTCTCTTTCGACATGCCAAGCGCCGCCAGCGCGTCATGGGCATAGGGCAGATTGGGAAGTTCAAAAGCCATGGGTTAGTCCCCCTCGTTCACGGTTAATCCTTGCCCCTAGATGGTAGCCGTCCCTGCCCAAGGTCAACCCCTGATCCCATAAATGACCCCTGAAAAAGGGCGCGGCAGGTTCCCCCGCTGCGCCCCAAACCCCTGATCACCAAGCCGCCCCCTAGCCGATATGGCCCACAGCGCTGCCCTCGGATGCCGAGACTTTCAACAGGTCAAACACATATTGCGCCACCGAGCGGAAGCAGACCAATTCCAACACCCCGGCTTCTGGTTGCCAAAACGCGCCCGCCACCTGCGCCACTCGCGTGCGGCGGATCTGGCCGGGGCCAAACAGCTCCATATCCACTGGGGCAACCTTGGCGATCACTTCACGCACCAACGTATCTTCGCCACTCAGGCGAAACACCGCCCGCGCATCCGAGACATTGACCGCCAAATGATGCTGCCCCGCCAAAGCCGTGCTCAAAGCCGCAACCGTGGCATCCGCGGCGTCATATGGCACCATGACCAACACCTCGTCCGGCGACATCCACGCCACGCCGTTGGCGCCCGCAAATGTCACCCCGCGTGCTGCGGGCATCTCCACCCCAACAGCCGCCTTCACCGCCTTCTTCAGCGGCCCCGAGCTCAGATCCCCCCGCAGCGTGATCATCCCCCGCAGCCCGGTTTCTTCGATTTCCACCAATCCGCCCGCGCGGACCCCGGCCAATGCACTGACTGCCTTATACATTCTGCTTTGCCCCCTCTTTGTCATAAAAGACCGGGTCAACAATCCGCGCCTTCACCGAGGTTCCGTCGGTTTTCGGGAAGTCGATCACCTCGCCCATCCGCGTCGGCCCGTCCCGCACAATACCCATGGCAATGCCGCGACCCAATGTTGGCGAATAATAGCTCGACGTCACACGGCCTTGGGTGTTGCGCTGGCCATTGGCATTCTTGCCCTCATCCACCGCATAGGCACCATCCGGAATCACCGACCCATCAAGCGTCTCCAGACCCACCAGCTTCCACCGATCCGCCCGCACCATATGCACGCGCTCTTGACCGCGCTTGCCGATGTAATCCGTCTTTTTCTTCGAGATCGCCCAGTCAAGGCCAAGATCTTGCGGGATCACAGTCCCGTCAGTCTCGTCGCCAATCATGATGAACCCTTTCTCTGCCCGCAAAACGTGCAAAGCCTCGGTTCCGTAAGCGGTCGCGCCGAACTCTTCTCCCGCTGCCAACAACATATCCCAGAAGGCGCGGCCCATGCTGGCAGGTACCGCGATTTCATAGCTCAACTCACCAGAGAATGAAATACGGAAAACTCGCGCCAACACGCCATTCAGCGTGCCCTCCGCCCATTGCATGAACGGCAGCGTTTCCTTCGACACATCCATGCCGCCGAGCTTTTCCAAGACCTTGCGCGCATTCGGCCCCACCACGGCGAATTGCGCCCATTGCTCGGTCACATTGGCAACATAGACCTTGAAGTCCCACCACTCGGTTTGCAGCCATTCTTCCATATGGGCATGAATGCGATCCGCGCCCCCGGTCGTGGTATGGCACAGCCACGTATCCTCATCCATCCGCGCCACGACCCCGTCATCGCTGAGGAAGCCGTTTTCGTTGCACATCAGGCCATAACGGCATTTGCCCACAGGCAGCGTCGACATCATGTTGGTGTAAAGCAGATCCAGAAATTTCCCCGCGTCAGGGCCCTTCACGATCAATTTGCCCAGCGTCGATGCGTCCAACAACCCCAGCGACGTGCGGGTCTGGGTGATCTCGCGATTGACAGCCTGCTCATGGCTCTCACCCGCTTTCGGGTAGCAATAGGGACGCCGCCACTGGCCCACAGGCTCCCAATAGGCATTCTGCCACTCATGCCAGTCATAAAGGCAGGTGCGCCGAATAGGCTGAAACACCTCTGCCCGTGCCGCACCGCCAATGGCGCCCATAGAAATGGGCGTATAGGGCGGACGGAAGGTGGTGGTGCCCGTTTGCGGAATGGGTTGATTGAGCGCATCGGAAAGGATCGCCAAACCATTGATGTTGCTCAGCTTACCCTGATCAGTCGCCATCCCGAGCGTCGTATAGCGCTTGGCATGTTCCACACTCTCATAGCCCTCTTGTGCCGCCAGTTGCACGTCAGAGACCTTCACATCATTCTGATAATCGAGCCAAGCTTTCATCCGCAGCTGAATGCCCGCCCCCTGCGGCATCATCCAAACCGCTGCCATCGCGGCCTCGGCCTCGGCGTCAACCTTGGGTGCCTCAGCCAAGCCCTTATAGCCCAACTCCGACGCCGCGCCCGCCCCCTGTAAAGCGGCATCCGCCAGCGCCGCGTCCAGCGTCATCGCCCCATTGGCAGCCCCCGCACACAGCACAAACCCCTCGCCGTCCTGATCCGTCGGCGGCTTTGCCCCATCGGGGCGGAACAAGGCGCGCTCCGCGTCCCACAAAAGCTTGCCACCGCAATGCGACCACAGATGCACAACAGGCGACCAGCCCCCCGACATCGCTACCGCATCGCAGGCGATTTCTTCCAAAACCGCGCCCTCGCCCGCTTGCGCGCAGATCGCCACCCCGGTGACACGCTTGCCGCCCTTGACCTTGGCGATGGCCTTGCCGTTTTCCACGCGAATGCCCGCAGCCTTGGCCTGCTCGGCCAAAACGCCCCCGCCTTGGGGCCGCGCATCCAAAATCACCGGCACCTGCAATCCAGCCGCCTTGACGGCCAAAGCGGTGCGATAGGCATCGTCGTTATTGGTCACCACCACCACGCTGTCGCCCGGCGAGACAGCATAATCT
>DOOI01000056.1:5986-6887 GCA_003512825.1 Paracoccaceae bacterium
CGCCCGGCGAGACAGCATAATCCACAAGGTAATCGCGCAGCGCTCCCGCAAGCATGACGCCCGGAATGTCGTTGCCCGCAAAAGACAAAGGCCGCTCAATCGCCCCTCCCGCGCTGACAATGCGCCGCGCGCGAATACGCCACAACCGATGCCGCGGCCCCTTAGCGCCCGGCGCATGATCGGCCACACGCTCATAGGCCAAGACATAGCCATGGTCATAGACCCCCGCGCCCATGCAGCGCAGCCGCATCTTGACGTTCTCCATCGCCGCAAGTTCTGCGACAACTTTGGCCACCCAAGCGCCAGGCGCCATCCCATCGATGGTGCCCCCATCCACAGGCGCACGCCCCCCCCAATGGGCGGTCTGCTCCATCACCATGACCCGCGCCCCGGCCCGGCCTGCGCTCAGCGCAGCCTGAAGCCCCGCCACACCGCCGCCCACCACCAAGACATCCACCGTTGCGTGGAAATGTTCATAGGTATCCGCATCAGATGTCTCGGCATCCGGTGCCCGGCCCAACCCCGCCGACTGGCGAATGAACGGCTCATAGACATGTTTCCAAAACGCCCGCGGATAGAGGAACATCTTGTAATAAAACCCAGCCGGCAAAAACCGCGACAGATAGGTATTTACCGCCCCGATATCGAACTCAAGGCTTGGCCAATGGTTCTGGCTCGCAGCAACCAAACCGTCAAACAGCTCCGTCGTCGTCGCCCGCTGGTTTGGCTCGGCGCGCGCACCGACCCCCATATTCATCAAGGCATTAGGCTCTTCGACCCCCGAGGCCACAATGCCGCGCGGACGGTGATACTTGAACGACCGCCCCACCATCATCTGGTCATTGGCCAACAAGGCCGAGGCAAGCGTATCGCCCTCAAACCCGGTCAGGCGCTGCCCGTT
>DOOI01000056.1:7163-7410 GCA_003512825.1 Paracoccaceae bacterium
CCGGTCAGGCGCTGCCCGTTGAACGAGAACGACACCTGTCGCCCGCGATTGAGTAGACGGCCCCCCGTCGCAAGACGCGTGCTCATTTCAAATTCCTCCACGACCAGCCGGGACGTTTCGCGCTGATCTTGTCCTTGATCTCTTTTGGCGGCTCGGACACCTGCGCGGAATAGGTGCCAAACACCTCCAGCGTGTTGGTGTCACGCGCCGCATGAAACCACTTGCCGCAGCCATAGACATGCCGCCA
>DOOI01000039.1:0-4901 GCA_003512825.1 Paracoccaceae bacterium
GGATGGCGGCGGTCTTTTAAAAAGTTGTCGCCAAGACGATCCCCTACAATGACCTGCCGCAAGAAGCCTATGCTGGCATTCTGGCCAGCGTCGGGGTCCCGGAAGGATTTGCCGCCATGATCGCCGATGCCGAAGCGGGCGTCCCGCAGGGCTGGCTCAGCGCAGAGAGCGGCACGCTCTCGCGACTGATTGGTCGCCCGACGACCTCGCTGGAGGACGCCGTCACCGCCGCATTGAAAGGCTGATATAGGCAACGATCCTGTCCCTGCCCGGTGGCCTATCGCCGGACAGGGATTGGCCCCAGAATGGTGGCCTGCGCCCCGGCCCGCATCCGCTTGGCGCGCTCACTCCGTGACCTACAAAAACGCTGCACTGTAGCTTTTGTAGCGTTCGGTAATGATATCTGCGCTGAGGCCGACGTCTTCGAGGGAATAGTCATGCGCCCCATGTTTGCCCTTGGGGTTGCGCTTTTGATAGCTGGATAGTCCGGCAACCGTTTCCTCGGTCATGTCCAATCCGAAATGGGCATAGACGCGCCTTGCGGTTGCCAAGGGGTCGGCGATCAGATCGGTGTATTTCACATCAAAAATCTTGCCCGGATGGGCGGCATGCGCCGCCGTCGACCGGGCGATGGACACATCGGCCATCTTCAGCGTGGTTTCGACTTCGCGGGCGGTATCGAGCGCATTGACCGCAATCTTGCGCGTGGTGCGCCCAAGGCTCATATAGCTGCCGAATTGCTCGGGCATGTCGCGGTGGGTCTGCACCACCATCGCCTCTGGCAGGACATTCAGCAATTCCGTGATCCCGTCCACATGATCGGGGGCCTTCAGAACCAGCCGCTGATTGGGCCGCGTGGCCTGCACCACCCTCAGATAATCGACGTATTCAACATATTTGTCGGTCTTGTCGACCTGAGACAGCCAGTCCTGATAGCTGTAAACGGGGGCCAAATTCCAAAGGGTGCGTGTCTGGAACGAAGGGCCGACGATATGCATGCATTCCTCGGGCGCATCGGCCCGGATCAGGTGCGTGCCATCAAGTTCCGGTGTCAGCTTGCGGCGCAGCGCCAACAATTCGTCCACGCGGGCCAGACGCTGCGCGGGGGTATCCTCTGCATTGCGCGGGATCGGGTGAGTCAATTGCCACATCGGTATGCCCGCATGCGAAGGGTCTGATGCCAGCAACCGATGCAAGAAGGTCGTTCCCGTGCGCGGCAGGCCGGTCACGATCAGCGGCGCCAGCAGGGGTGTTTGCAGCTCTGGCGCATGGGTGCGGCGCAGGCGCTGCATCAACAGGCGGTTTTCCAGATAGCCACGGGCCGAATTCATGATCAGCAGGCGGCCCAGCACGTTCAGATTTGCCTCGTCATTGGCCGATGCCAAAAGGCGCTCGAGGCCTTCGCGATAGAAAGCAGGGCCAAAATCGGTTTCGCCAATACCCTCGCTGGCGCGGTTTTCCAGATGCTCGACAGAAAGCCTAGCGGGCACCGCATCCAGCGCGGGCTTCAATTGCGGGGCGGCGGCCAGTATCTGGCTTAGAATGTCAGGCATATGTGCTCCTTTCGGCCCTAGCCGAGGTATGTTTCGATATATTCGCTGAAACAGCTATTGAGGCTGTCGGCTGTGCGGCCGAAAACGGCCATGTCGTCGCGGTGTTTGCCCTATCTATGCTGCTGGGTCTCGCGGGTATGCGGCCCTGTCGTCGGGAATATTCGGGCTGTCGAAAAGCGCCTCAAGCCCTGTGCGCTTGGAGGGCGCGTCGAAACCCAACAGGCGGTGTCGCCTGCGCGGCACGGCGCCAAGCATCTGGGCCACGCTCAGCAGGCCGAGAACGCCACGAAAGGGACGTGGGGGTTTCATGCGTAATCTCTCCTTCCCGTGGCCTACCAGTCGCGCTGCGCGAGTTCTTCGGCGAGGTTCACAAAACTGCCCGGTGCCTGCGGCCCCGGCGCAATACGCACGAAGTCGATCCGCCCGGCGTATTTGAAACTGCCGCGCCCTTCACATTCGGCAGAGACCTTGGTGCGCCGATCAAGGCCCACATCCAGCCCTTCGCCATTCAACTTGAGGATCGTGGGCGACATATTGAGCGTGCCGCTTTGCGGAGCGTCCAGCCTAGGCGCGTCCAGCGTGATTTCCGCCGCGCCCTGCAATTTGCCCTTGGCGGTATGTCGAATGGTAAGCATTTGCGGCCCCTCCTGCACCGGCAGGCGCAGGTCACGCTTGACCAAGAAACCGCCGTTGTAATGGACGACCACTTGCCCGTCTTTCACAAAGGCACAAAAACCGCGCAAGCTGTCGCCAAGGGCGAACAAAACCCCCTCTTGTCCTTCAGCATGGCAAAATGAACAGGTCATTACAAAATCGCGGTCCGCGACCAGAGGGCTAACCATCAATGCCTGATGGGTCTCGCAGTTCTGGTAAAAGACGTGGTCGCGGTTGATCCGTTTCATTTCGTAGGGATCGTGGGTCATCGCCTTGATCAATGTGCGGTTATCGATTGGATAGGCATAATTGGCAAATGCGTCCGCGTCGTATTTCTCGATCAACTCGCGGGCGATCTCGGGGTATTCGCTGATCAGGTTATTGACCTCTGTCGGGTCGTTCTCGATATCGAAGAGGACCCAATTATCCAGATCGAGCTTGGCCCCCGGTGGCTGCAACGAGGCGATTTTCCACTTGCCCGCGATATAGCCGCGGTTGCCCTCCAATTCGTAATACTGGACCTGACGTTTGGTTTTCGCCTTCGGGTCCAGCAGAATGTCGAGCATGCTGACCCCGTCCAAAGTGCGGGTCCGATAGCCCGCGAATTGCTCGGGGTAATCTTGGCCCAGAATCTCTAGCACGGCGGGCATGAAGTCGGTCACATGCACCCATTCACTCCGCACCGCGCCCGCGTCTTTGATCCGTTCGGGCCAATGTGCGACAAACGGCACGCGGATGCCGCCGTTCATCGGAGTGCGCTTGAAGAACCGGAAGGGCGTGTTGCCAGCATTCCCCCAACCCTTGGGATAGGCGGGCGAAGAATTGACGCTGCCCAGTTTTCCCTGTTCCAGCATGGAGCGCGCAAGGGCGCTGTCTTCGTTGTTCAGCACGCGCTTTTCGGCAAAATTCGCCGCCCCGTCGTCGCCACCGATGGACGAGGCGCCATTGTCCGAGGTGACGATGATCAGCGTGTTGTCCAGAATATCAAGCTCGCGCAGCGTATCCACGATGCGCCCGATATTCTTGTCGGTATTATCGACCAGCCCGGCATAAATTTCCATATAGGCCGCCATGATATCCAGCCGATCCTTGGGCATATCATCCCATGCGGGGACACCGGGCGTGCGGCGCGGCAATTCCCAATCAGCCCCGATGATGCCCATCTCTTTCTGGTGGGCATAGCGACTTTCGCGCAGCGCATCCCATCCCGCGTCATAAACCCCTTTGTATTTCGCCATATCCTCGGGCTTGGCGTGATGCGGCGTATGCGGCGCATTGGTGGCAAAATACATCAAGAACGGCTTGTCGGGACAAGACGAGCGATGCGCCTTGATCCAGCTGATTGCCTTGGTGGCGAAGTCGTCAGTCGAATAATAGTCGTCGTCATAGCCTTCGATGGTGGACAACTCGTTGCCCTCGACGATTTGGCCCGGAGCGAAATAGTTGGTCTCGGCCCCCATGAAGCCATAGTAGCGGTCAAAGCCGCGTTGCAGCGGCCAACCGGATCGGTCCGCACCTGCCGAGACGTTGAAATCGGCGGTATTGTGCCATTTACCCACGGCATAGGTGGAATAGCCCGCGTCGCGCAGGATTTCCGGGAATGTTGGCGCGTCGCGGCTGATTTCACCTGCCTGATACCCGGGATAGCCCGGGTCATTATGCGTCAGCCAGCCCACACCTACGGAATGCGGATTCTTTCCGGTCAACAACCCGGCCCGCGCAGGCGCGCACATGGGCACAGTGGTATAGTTGTTCAGCCGCACACCGCCGGCGGCCAGCGCGTCGATATTGGGGGTCTGAATTTCCGAGCCATAGCAGCCGCATTCCGCAAAACCCAGATCGTCGAGCAAGATGACCACGATATTCGGCGCCCCCTTGGGGGCTTGTAGCGGTGGGCGCCACCACGGCGTCGAGTCGGCAAAAGTCTTGCCGATCTTGCCCTGCCAGCCCTCCCCCGGATCGCCGGATTTCAACAGGTCTTTGTCCCGACGGTTCGCCATTTCTGTGTCCCCCTCAATGGTCACAGATTGCCCGCATGCACCGTCCTGAAATATCAAAAACCTGACAGTGCATCCGCCGCTCTGCGGGTTAACGTGATCCAACTGCCCGTCTGCGAGCCAAAGGAATGTGACCATGACTGCAAGCCCAAGCGATGGCAGCACCGCCTCATTAGCTTTTGCATCGGCGTTTCAGGCGACGATCTGGGGCTATCCGCTGGTGATCACGGGGGCCACTGCGCGGCTGATCACGCAAGTCCCAAAACCCATGCCAAACGCCCATGCGCCAATCAACCAGCTAGGACATGTCACCCGCGTGTTCGGGCCAGAGGATCGCGATGTCGTCTCGCCCAATGCCGACACCTGTTATTCTTCGGCGGTATTGGACCTGCACCAAGGCGCGGCGCTGATCGAGATGCCCGATGCTGGCGCGCGGTACCATTCCTTGCAAATGCTTGACGCCTACACCAACGTCTTTGGCTACATCGGGACGCGGGCTACAGGCAATCGGGCGGGAAAATATCTGATTGTCGGGCCTGGATGGGCCGGAGAGGTTCCCGCAGATGTTGCGCGGGTTTTCACGGCTCCGTCACCGCTGGTCTGGATGATCGGGCGCACGCTGGTGGACGGGGCCGACGATCTGCCCGCTTTGGCAGCGTTTCAAAACGCGATCAAGCTGTCCATGATTGGCCCCGTA
>DOOI01000039.1:5209-6845 GCA_003512825.1 Paracoccaceae bacterium
GCGACGCATGACACCCCTTTGTGGGAGCGCACCCAGCTTGCGCCCCTGCCCCCCGCGCCCCCGGTTCAGCAGATCGCCAAAATGGAGCCCGAGACCTTTTTTCACTGGCTGGGCCAGTTGATGCACGACAATCCCCCGGCCCGTGAACACGTCGCACATGTTGCCCAATTTGCTGCATTTGGGCTGACCATGCGGCAAGGCTTTGCCCCGGACACTCTGGATGCTGAAACACGCGATGGAGCGGCCAAAGGCTATCATGCCGCCATGGCCACGCTCCGCGAGGGGGCGGGACGCCCGGCAGGTGTGCCGATGAACGGCTGGAATTGTGCCCCAGCCGCAGGCGAATGGCAGGATCGGTTCATGACCCGCGCGATCATCGCCCTGCGGTCATTGGGCCAGAATACGGTGGAAGAGTCGATCTACCTGAATGCCATGACAGATGGCACAGGTCAGGCACTCGATGGGCGCAAGGAGTATCGCCTTCGGTTCGCGGCGGGCAGTTTGCCGCCCGCGCAGTGTTTCTGGTCGATCACAGCTTATACGGAAGAGGCGTTTCTGGTGCCCAACGCGTTGAACCGCTGCTCCATCGGCTCCCGCGATGCGGGGCTGCATTTTGACCCGGACGGCAGCATTGCCTTCCACTTTTCAGCGCAGAAACCTGCCACGCCAGAGGCGCTGGCCAACTGGCTACCAGTGCCGCCCTCTGGCCCGTTCCGGCTGTCGCTGCGGCTTTACATCCCCTCATCTGCGGCCATCAATGGCGATTGGGTGCCGCCCGGTCTGGAGCAGATCACATGACCGACAAACGCGTTCCCCCACCCGATCTGGGCACCCTGTCTGGGCCAGAAGCGCAGAGCTTTCTCATTGGGGTCAATGCCGTGATCTGGGGCTATCCGGCCGTTCTGTTCGAAGACCTGATGGCGGGGCGCTCGCAGCCCGACTCCGAGGCACGCACAGGCACGCCGCGATCGCTGGTCAACCAGTTCGGACGCGTGCGCCACCTGCGCGGCCCGGAATATAAACAGATCGCCACCCCCAACAACGACACGCTGTTCATCCAGTCGTTTGTCGATGTCACATCCGAGCCGCTGATCCTGAGCGTGCCCGACCTGCCTGCGGCGCGCTACTACGTGCTGCAACTGTGGGATGCCAATGGCGATACCTTCGACCACATAGGCACACGCGTCACGGGGAATGGTGCGGGCCGCTATGCGCTGACCGGGCCGGGATGGGCTGGCACCCTGCCCCAAGGCGTAACGCGCATCAATTGCCCACCCTGTTTCGCCATTTGGGGCCGCGTTGCCGTGTACGGCAGCGATGATCTTGAGATCGCGCGCGCAATTCAGGACCAGATTACCCTGACGCCGCTGTCGTGTTTTTCGGAACATAGGTCGGACGAAACCGCCGTCACCGCCCTGTCCGAGGCGCGGGTGGCGATGGATTTGCCCCAAGGCTTGGCGCCAGAGCTGGCCGTCTTTGCCAAATTGGCCCGCGCATTGCGCCACACGCCGCCCAAACCATTGCAAGATGACGTGATCGTGGATCAGTTATCATTGATCGGGTTTTCTGACAGCGGACGCAGCTTTCACCCCGACCGTCTGACGCCCGCCCAGATCAGCGGCCTGACCAAGGCCGT
>DOOI01000039.1:7111-28658 GCA_003512825.1 Paracoccaceae bacterium
TATCAGCGGCCTGACCAAGGCCGTGCCCTTTGCCCAACATCTGATGGATGTGACGATGCAAACCGTGGGCAATACGATCAATGGCTGGCGATGGAGCCCCCGCGCCGGCATCATGGGGACCGACTATCTCTTTCGTGCCTGTTGGGCCAAATGGTTCACCGGGGGCAATCTGCCCGATGAAGCCATCTATATGATTTGCCGAACCGATGCGAGCCATGCCCCCTTGGTCGGAACCACGGGATACCGCTTGCGATTTGCACCGGGGGCGCTGCCGCCTGCTCGCGCCTTCTGGTCGCTGAGCATGTATGACGCGGCGGACGGGTCTTTTGTGGCCAATGCGATTGAGCGCTATTCCATCGGCGACCGCACCGCTGGGTTGGACTATGACCCCGACGGCGGGCTGACGCTTGCGATTGGGCATAGCCCCCCCGACAGCACGGCAAATTGGCTGCCAGCCCCCGAGGGCGCGTTCTATCTGATGTTGCGGCTCTATTTGCCGACCGACGCGCTGGCCTCCGGCACATGGGCGCCACCCGGACTGGAATAAACTCTGTCAGGGCCTAGGATCAGGGCCTAGGATCAGGGCGCAAAAAAACGGGCGGTGCACATGCACCGCCCGTTTTGATTACAACAGTGCTAGCGCGATCCACGGAATGAAGGTCACAAGCAAAAGACAGACCAACATGATCAGGATCCACGGCACGACCGAACGGCAGATGAAGCCGAATTTCTCGTTGAAGGCGGTCATGGCCACGATGAGGTTCAACCCGAAAGGCGGCGTCAGAATGCCGATTTCTAGGTTGAGGATCATGATGATCCCGAAATGCGTGCTGTTGAACGCGTAAGCTTCGGCCAGCGGGCGCAGCAGGGGGGCTGCAATCACGATGGCCGACCCCGTATCCATGAACAGGCCCATGATCAGAAGCAGGCCATTCACCAGCAAGATGAACACTGCCGGCGTTTCGACATTTGCCAAGGCGAAGGCGATCAAATCTTGCGGCACGCGATTTTCTGTCAGCAGATGGTTGACCGAGGCCGCAACCGCGATCAGCGGGAAAAGCGCCCCAACCAGCTTGCCCGCATCAACCGCGGTTTCGGCGTAATCCTTCAGCCCCAATTCACGATAAAGCACTGTCTCGACAATCAGCGCATAGAGAATGGCCACAGCCGCAGCTTCCGTCGGAGAGAACTTGCCGGAATAGATGCCGCCGAGCAAAATTACTGGCATCAAGATCGCTGGCACGCCTTGTTTGAAGGCCTCCAAAGTCACCGCAAAGGAAAATTGACCTCGGGGGATGTTGCGATTGATGATGACGGCATAAATGGTAAAGGCAATCGTCAGCAAAATGCCCGGCCCGACACCTGCCAAAAACAGATCAGTGATCGAGCTTTCGGTCACAATACCATACAAAATCAAAGGCAAAGACGGCGGGATCACGATCCCCAGCGTTCCGCCCGCGCAGAGCGAGCCAATTGCGAAGCGGCGCGAATAGCCGTTTGCGATCAGGGCCGGAAACAGCACCGTGCCCACCGCAAGCATCGTCACAATGGACGATCCCGAGATGGCAGAGAACATGGCACAAGATAAAACCGTGGCCATCGCCAGCCCGCCAGGAAACGGTCGGGTAATCTCAACGATCACCGCAATCAAGCGCTTGGCAATACTACCGCGCCCCATGATTTGCCCAACCAACACGAAGAGCGGAATTGCCAGCAACAGCGAACGGTCCATCGCCGACCAAACATCTTGCACGAAAAACTCGATGTTGCCGCCACCCCAGACGAGATGGGCAAAAGCCGCCGCCGCCATCAGGACCCAGACAAGGCTGACCCGCAAGAAAAGCAACCCAAAGATCAGGGCAATCAGAGCAAGCGCCATCATTCTGTCACCTTGGCGGTCGGGATCAGGTCCGGCCAGATGCCATAGATCAGATGCCGCAAGGCCGCGACCCCAAACCCGACCGGCAAGGCCATCTGAATGGGCCACAAAGGCCAGCCCACCACCTGATTGGTTTCATTGTACTGGATCGTGACGGACACAAACTGGATCGCAGCCAACATGATGACAATGGCAAGCGCCGCAGTCACGAACTGGCCCAGACGGACGACTGCCCGCTCGTTCGCCCCAGAGACCAAACCATCCATAAAACTTGGGCGCAGATGTCCGCCCAAGGCAGTCGCGATGCCAAACCCGGCCATCGCGGAACAGATCAGCGCATAGGTGGCGTAGATATTGGCCCCGAAAAAGCCTTTGCCAACCAGCTCGCGCCCCAAAGTATCGATGAGCAAAAGCGCCGTCATGATGATGAACCCCGCCACGATAACGGCGCGTTCGACCCCACGAATGACCAAAAGAAAGGATTCACAGATCGCCTTCATGCAACTCCCTCCCCCAGAGCGGCAAGACAGGCCCGGTCCGTCCAGACGGATCGGGCCTGCTACAGGTTAGTTAGAGCATTCAGTCTTGGCTGTCTGAATGATTGCGTTGAACGTTTGGCCTTTGTCGCCGATTTGACCAAGGATCGGCTCCCAGATCATCAGACCGCGTTCGCGCCACTTCGCCAGCTCTTCCTCTGTGGGTTCCGACACAATGGCACCTTCGGCAGCTGCCGCTGTGATCACCTTGGCTTCGAACCCGTCCAGCATGGCTTGCAGCTGTGCGTATTCTAGAACGTCGGTCGCATCGACCAACACCTTTTTCTGAGCATCTGTCAGCTTGTCCCAGGTCTGCGGCCCAACGATCATGCCCGAGGTATTATGATAATGCCGGGTCCGCAGGAAATACTTGGCAACTTTCGCCTGCCCGGTCGGATACCAAAAGGCCAATCCCGAGTCTCCGCCCGTCACCAGACCCGTCGACAGGGCCGAGGCGGTTTCGACCGCGCCCATCGGCACGGGGTTTGCGCCGAATGCCTTGACGACAGCGTTGCTGATCGGCGCTGGCGAGGTCCGGATTTTCTGACCCGCAAGGTCATCGGGAACGCGCACGTTGTTCACGTTGCTGATGTCATTGTAACCCACGGGGAAGAAGGCCAGAAATTGCCCTTTGCCTTCAAGCGCGGTTTTCGTGGCGTCAAACAGCTTCGGCATGACGCAAGACGCCTGCGCCGGGGTGTCGAACTGATAAGGCAGCGTAATCGTCGCCAACTCGGGCGCCAGCGACGCCATGACGGGCGAAGGCCCGGTCCAGATATCAATACGCCCGCGCAGGGTTTGCGACATGGTGTCGGACATATTGCCCAGCTGGCCACCGTTGAACAGCTCGATCGCAACATCACCGCCGCTCAGCTCTTTCACCCGGTCAGCGTATTTCACCAACATCACCGTCCAGACCGATTTCTCGGGGGCGATCGAGGCCAGTTTAAGAGTAACGGCCTCGGCCTGCGCCATCGTGGCAGCCCCGACAATCAGCGCACCGGATAGCATGGCAACCGCACGCACCCGAAGATTTGCGAAAGCTTTCATATTTTCTCCTCCCAGAAGCTATGACCGGATTAGACCACCCGGATTTATGCCATAGCCTTCCCGATTGCCCCGGCGCGAGTCTGTCCATTTGTTTACATTTGCTCGTCACTCGTGACTAAGCTAATTTAACGGAGAATGGGCAAGATCATCTCGGCAAAATCGGTCGCCCTGCCTATGCACAAAGGCTTTCTTGCGTTGAACAGCGAAACAAAACTCAGGGCCCATTGGACCGCACCGACCCTGTCTCGGCTGCTGGGAAGGATCGACGGATTTGGCCGAGTGCCATCCGAACAATCCCTGCAGGAACTCATTAATGGCGGGCGGTTTTTGACCTTTGACAAGGGCGAACGTATCACCAGCCGCGAGGATGCGACCCCGACATTTCTCGTTGTGCTGAAAGGCCGCGTTCGGCTTTACAGCGTGACCCCCGGGGGGCGCGAATTCGTCGTCGCCTTCCTTGAGCCGGGCCATATCTTTGGGCTGCGCCCCTGCCTTGATCACAGCACACGATCCTATGACAGCGTGGCCGAACGCGAAACCACACTTCTGACAGTGCCCGGTCCGAAGCTCCGCACGCTCTTGGCGGGCAATGCCGAATTGATGACCGTGGCGGTGCAGTTCTTGTGCCACCGTCTGGGCGTGGTGTCGCAGGCATTGGAACAATTCGCGGTCTGGGGACCGACGCAACAATTGGGCTGGCGGATCCTCGATCTGATGCGCGCGCCCTATCCCGGCACCGCGTCAAACAGCGAAATCCGTCTGAGCGTGTCGCAAGACGACCTTGCCGCGATGATCGGAAAATCACGCCAGACAACGAACAAGTTGTTGAAAGACTTGAATGCGGCAGGCTTTATTTCAATCGACTATGGCGGCTTGGTGGTGCGTGATCTGGCGGGACTCAAGTCCTTTGTCTATCCGCAAGGACATTATTGAAACCGCCCCATTCTGCCCAGATAGTCAAGAATCAGACAGTCCTAGCCAAACCGATCAGGCCACAGTGACGAAAATCACTATGGGAGGATGGTCGTGGCAATCACCGATTATGCAATCGCGGCATCGTTGCTGCATGCCGAGATCAAGGCGCAGGGTGTGGACGCAGTAACAACCGTTCCAGACCTGATCCAGTTTGCGTTGCACGACAGGCTGAAAGGCGATCCTGAGATCCGCTACATCGAATGTGCCGCAGAAAATCAGGCACTGACAGTGGCGACGGGGCTTTATATCGGCGGCAAGAAGCCGATGGTCATGATGCAAAATCAGGGCCTATTCAATTGTATCAATACCTTGCGGTCGGTGGGCATTGATGCGCGCATCCCGATGGTTTTGTCCGTGGGGGCCTTTGGCCGTGAGTTTTCAAACCTCGGCAAACCCACCACCGAAAGCGGCCGGGTCTGTCTGAATAAGGTCGAGCCGGTGATGGCCGCGCTTGGCGTGCCCTATTTTCATCTCGAAACAGCCGATGACATCGGGAAAGTCGCCGAAGCGTTCGAGACATCGCGCAAGAATGAATGCGCCGTTGTTCTGAATATCGGTTTCTTCCCATCTTGGTCTTGAAAGGAGGCTGCTCATGCCGATGAACGTTTTTGAAGCCTGCTTCGTCATCAACAAAATTCGCGGCGAGGCATTGGTGGTGTCCACCATGTCAGCGATGTTTGCCGCTTCGGCCATCGCACCCGGCCCGCACAACCTGTCCTCGGTGCCGCTGATGGGGGGCGCATCTGGTCTGGGGCTCGGGCTGGCGATTGCCCAACCAACGCGCCCTGTCTTTGTCTTTGACGGGGACGCCAGCCTGTTGATGGAGCTGGGCACGATGGCCCAGATCGCAGGCGAAGCCCCTGCAAACCTTGTGCATTTCGTGTTCAACAACAACACCCAATTCGGGGCAATCGCCAACTTGGATCGCCCCGGAGGGGCCGCGTTTGATTTCTGCGCCGTGGCGCGGGGCGCGGGCTACAAGACGGCGCATTCGGCTGACAGCATTCCCGATTTGATCGCGCTGAAGGACAAGATCCTCGGCCAGCCGGGGCCGCATTTCGTGGAACTGCGGATCATGCCACAGCCGCGTGTCCTGACAGAGATGCCGCAACCCGAATTGCCCGACCTGCAATTCCAACGCATGGCCGCCGAGGCCCGCGCGATGATGCAGCATTTGGGGACAGCGGGATGACCGAGACCTTCGACTATATTGTGGTCGGGGCAGGATCGGCGGGCTGCGTCGTCGCCAATCGGCTTAGCGAAAGCGGCAAATACAGCGTCGCGCTGGTCGAGGCCGGGAATTCCGACAAGAAGTTCTGGGTCAACATGCCGCTTGGCATCGGACAGATGCTGACCAACCCCAATTTTGCTTGGCAATATCACACCGAAGCCGAAACCGCGCTGCAAGGTCAGTCGATCTATTGGCCGCGCGGTCGGATGCTGGGAGGGTCGTCCTCGCTCAATGGGATGATCTATGTGCGCGGCGAACCCAAGCGCTATGACGAATGGCGCGATGCGGGCAACACCGGTTGGGGGTGGTCCGACATGCTGCCCTATTTCAAGAAACTGGAAGACGCGCCAAACAGCACCGATCCCGCCTATCGTGGCCGCGGTGGCCCGTTGACCTGCACATATGGAACATACCGCGACCCGGTCTCGCGCGCCTTTATCGAGGCATGCAAAGGTGTCGGCATTCCCTATAACGAGGATTACAACGGCGCAAAAGCCGATGGCGTGGCTTGGATCCAGTTCAACATTCGCAACGGCAAGCGTTGGTCCGCTGCGCGCGCCTATATCGACCCGATCGTGGGAAAGCGTGCGAATTTCACCCTGATGATGGGCGCAAGTTGCGACCGCATCACCTTTGAGGGCAAGCGCGCGACTGGGATCGAGGTGTTTCAGAATGGCGAAACCAGAACTCTAAAGGCGCGCAAAGAGGTCATACTCTCCGCAGGGCCCATCATCTCGCCCAAGCTCCTTGAATTGTCGGGCATCGGCGATCCCACAATACTCAAACAGCACGGGATCGAGGTGCGCCACGCCCTGCCCGGTGTCGGCGAACACCTGCAAGACCATCTGCAAACGCGGATCAATTACCGCATCAACAAGGCTGTGACCGTCAATGACCTGCTGAACAGCAAGGTCCGGGGCGCGACCGAGTTGCTCAAATACCTTGCGACGCGCAGAGGGCTAATGGCGACACCCTCGGCCACGGCACATGCCATGGTGAAATCATACGAGGCCGCACCCTATGCCGACCTCAAGCTGCAAATCACGATGTATTCGGCTGAGGATCGCTATCTGGACAAAAGCAAAAGCGCCCTGACCGACCCGTTCTCGGGGATTGGGCTGGGTCAGTTTCACATCTATCCAGAGAGCCGCGGTTCACTGCACATCAAATCCCCCGATCCGCGCGAGAACCCCAAGATGGTGGCCAACTACTTCTCGGCGCAAGGTGATATCGAGACGGCGCTGATCTCGATGCGGAAGATGCGTGACCTCGCCCGGCATCCTGCCTTGGCCGAACATATCGTCGGCGAGACGCTACCCGGCATGGACATGCAATCAGATGACGAGATCATCGATTACATGAAGCGCACGGGTCAGACCTCTTGGCACCCGATCAGCACCTGCCGTATGGGCACAGGGCCGACCGATGTGGTTGACCCAACCCTGAAAGTGAAAGGGCTGGAGGGACTGCGCGTCATCGACAGCTCGATCATGCCCAGCATGCCTGCCACCAACACCAACATTCCCACCATTGCGATTGGCGAAAAGGGCTCGGACTTGGTCCTTGCCGACGCCGGTTGAAGAAAGGACGCGTCATGGACCGCATCTGGCAAAAACACTATGGGACGATCCCCGCCGAAGTCGACGCCACCGCCCAAGGCACCATTGTCGATCTGCTTGAAAACGCAGTCGCTGAATTTGGCGACAAGGCGGCATTTCACGCGCTTTATACCAATCTGCGCTACAGCGAGATCGACAGACTGAGCCGCGATTTCGCAGCCTATCTGCAAACCAAGTTGAGCCTTGCAAAAGGCGCGCGGGTCGCATTGATGATGCCGAACTTGCTGTCATTTCCAGTGGTCAGCTTCGGGATCATCCGGGCAGGTTTGGTTCAGGTGAACGTCAACCCGCTCTACAGCCCGCGCGAATTGGCGCATCAACTCAACGATGCGGGTTGCGATACGATCGTGATCTTCTCTATGGCCACGGCCACGCTTGAGGCGATCATCGACCAAACCGGGATCAAGACCATCATCTCGGTGGGTCTTGATGACCTGAACGGTCTGCAAATGGCCAATCCGCCTGTTGTCGAAAGCCTGCGCGCCCGCGCCGTGCCCTTGCTGCGTTGCCTGCTGGAGGGCAAGCAGATGCCGTTCAACAAGCCCGTGGTGACGCAGGACGATCTGATCTTTTTGCAATACACGGGGGGCACCACGGGCCTGTCCAAGGGCGCGATGCTGACCCATGGCAATCTTGCGTCAAACGTGGCGATGTTTGTCGAATGGACAAAAGACCATGTTGTGCGCGGCGAAGAGGTGGTGGTCACGGCATTGCCGCTTTACCATATCTTTGCGCTGATGGTGAACTTCCTGTCCTATTTCAAGATTGGCGCGACCAATGTGCTGATCCCCAACCCGCGCGATATGGAGGCCTTCGTCAAGGAATGGTCCAAGTGGCGGGTCACGGCCTTTACCGGGGTGAACACGCTGTTTGTCGGCCTGATGCATACGCCGGGATTTGCCAGCCAAGATTTCTCCAAGCTGCGCGTCTGCATGGGCGGTGGTGCACCGGTGCAAAACGCCGTGTCCGCGCGGTGGAAATCGATCACTGGCCAGCATATCACCGAAGGCTACGGCCTGTCGGAAACCTCGCCCATCCTGACCGCCAACCCGCTGTCGCTGACCGAGGCAATCGGCTCGATCGGCATCCCCTTCCCCTCGACCGATATCTCCATCCGTGACGATGACGGCAAAGAGGTGGCGATGGGCGAGGCGGGCGAGCTATGTGCCAAGGGCCCACAAGTCATGCGCGGTTACTGGCAGAATGACACCGCGAATGCCGAATGTTTCACCCCCGACGGCTATTTCAAGACCGGCGATATCGCCACCGTCGATGCCGAGGGCTATTTCCGCATCGTAGACCGCAAGAAAGACATGATCCTTGTGTCCGGCTTCAACGTCTTTCCCAACGAGATCGAGGACGTGATCGCACATCTGGACGGCGTCATGGAAAGCGCCTGTGTGGGCGTGCCGGATGACAAGACAGGCGAAGCGGTCAAGGTCTTTGTCGTTCGGTCAAAGGACAGCGTTACCGAGGATGACATCATCGCCCATTGCCGCAAGGAACTGGCCGCCTACAAGGTGCCAAGGCAGATCGTCTTCAAGGCCGAGCTGCCAAAATCCACGGTCGGCAAGATCTTGCGCCGCGAGCTGCGCGACGCATGACAAAGGCCAGCCGTCAGCCCCTGACCAGCGCGCTGGCGTCTCAGGGGCTGACGCTGACGCTCGGCACCGCAGGCGCCTTGGTCGCGTGGTCCTTGTCTTTGCCGCTGGCCTTTCTGGTGGGTCCGGCGCTGGTCATGCTGTTCGCCAGCCGCGCGCTGCCCGCGCTGACGGTGTCACCCGTCCTGCGCGCCTTGGCGCTGGTGGTGATCGGGGCCTATCTCGGCAGCCGTTTCACCCCCGACCTTGCCGCCCAGATGCCCCTATGGGCAGCATCCCTGACGCTGAATGCCGTCATGACGGTTGTCACCACCTGTCTCGGCACAATATTCTTGATGCGCGCATTTGGCTATGACCCGTCCACCGCTGCCTTTGCCGCCCTGCCCGGTGGTATCTTGTCGGTGCTGGAAGTCGCGCGCCAAAGTGATGCAGATCAACAGGCGGTGATGTTTTTGCAGGTCTTTCGCGTGGCGCTTGGCACGATTGCCCTGCCATTCATCATCGACGGGATCGGCTTTGACATCCCGTCCACGGGGCTTGCCCAAACCGCCGCGCAGGACGCGGCCCCACTGGCACAACTCGCCCTCTTGATGGCGGCCTGCATAGGTGCCGCCGCAATCGGTCGCAAGATCCGGTTTCCTTCGGCGGAACTCGTCGCCCCCATGCTTCTCTCGGCCACGCTTTATGCCACGGGCACGGTGACAGCGCCCATTCCGGGCGGCGGGGTGATCGTCAGTTTCATTATCGTCGGCACCGCCGTCGGCGCCACCCTGCCCCGGCCAGATATCAAACCGTTCCTGAGACTGATCCTGCACACCGGGATGGTATTCACCTTGATGTGTGGGCTGACATTGATCTTTGCCTATGGTGTGCATCTTGGCTTTGGGGTCTCGATGATCGAGGCCTTCCTTGCCTTTGCCCCTGCGGGCATGACCGAGATGACAGCGATGGCTGCCGCCCTGCATCTTGACCCGGGCTATGTCGCGGCAAACAACCTTGTGCGCCTGTCGCTATGCTCCTTGCTGGCCCCGGTCATTCTGCTTGGTCTGAAGGCAAGGGCGCGGCGCGGCTGAAGGGCGGCGCGCGACACGAGAAACGCGCGACGCCCGTCTCTTACCCGCCCACATCTGCCGGAGCGACAGACACCGATTTGATCACGGCAAAAACAGCAATCCCCGGCGTGATGCCCAATGCCAAGGCAGAGCGGCGCGTGATGCGGGCGAGGATCCGACCTGCTTGCGTATCCACAACCACCAAAGCCCCCGGACCATCTCCCGCACGCACCTCTTGCACCCGGCCTGACAGGATATTGAGCGCCGATAGCCCCTCAGGTCGATGACGCGCCAAGATCACGTCATGAGCCGCAATTCGCACCCGCACCACAGCCCCAACGGGGGCCGCAACCCGCGGCAAAATCAGCGGCATACCCGATGCATCCAGCGTGGTCAGACCGTCTTCGTCGTGGTCTTGAACAATCGCGGTCAGAAAGGCCCCTGCATCGCGCGCACCCGTGGGCAAGACGCTTGGATCAGCCAGCACCTCCGCCGCAGCCCCTTGGCGCAATATCCGCCCACCATCCAGCACCACCACTGTCGTCGCAAGCCGTGCCACCTCGCGCACCGCATGGCTGACATATAGGATAGGCACGTTCATCTCGTCGCGCAGACGCTCGAAATAGGGCAATATCTCGGCCTTGCGTGTCTCATCAAGCGCCGCCAACGGCTCATCGGCCAAAAGGATATCCGGTGCGGCCAGCAAAGCACGTCCAATCGCCACGCGGGATTTTTCGCCACCCGATAGGGCATCGGGGCGGCGCTCCAGCAGCGGGCCAAGCCCCAGCATCTCAACCACGCGCGCCCGATCCGCGCGAGGTGGGCGATGACGGGCAAACCACTGGCCGTAACTTAGGTTTTGTTGCACATTGAGATGTGGGAAAAGGCGCGCATCTTGAAACACATAGCCAATACGCCGCGCTTCGGGCCTTAGAAAAACCCCACGTTCCGTATCCATCAAACAGCGCCCAGACACGCTGATCCGGCCTGCATCAGGGCGCAAAAGGCCCGCCACCGCGTTGATTACCGTGGTCTTGCCCGCGCCCGAGCGCCCAAAAAGCACCGTCAGCCCCGGCGGGGCGGAAAACTGCAGATCGAGTTCCAGCGCCCCCAAAGCATGGCGCAAATTCACCTCAAGCATCGCGCCCCCCGATCCGACGGGACATGCGCCGTGCCATGACTTCTGACAGCGCCAACGCCCCCATCGCCACCGCCACAGAAACCATCACAAGACGCAGCGCACCGCTTTCGCCACCCGGAACTTGCAAGGCCGCATAGATCGCCGATGGCAAGGTTTGCGTCTGAACGGGAATGTTGGACACGAACGTGATCGTTGCGCCAAATTCGCCCATCGCCTTGGCAAAGGCCAAGACAGTGCCCGCAAGGATACCCGGCAAGATCAATGGCAAGGTGATCGTGGCAAAGACCCAAAGCCGCGATGCCCCCAATGTGGAGGCCGCATCTTCCAGCTTCGGGTCGACCGCCTCGATGCTCAACCGGATCGCGCGCACCATCAAGGGAAACGCCATAACCGCCGCCGCCAAGGCCGCTCCGGTCCAGCGAAAGGCAAACACAACGCCCATGTCGGCAAAAGCCCCCCCAAGCCAGCCCTGCCGCCCGAAAGTCATCAACAGAAAATACCCCGTCACGACAGGCGGCAGGATCAGGGGCAAATGCACCAAACCATTCAGCAGGCCTTTGCCCCAAAACTGCCAGCGTGCCAGCGCATGGGCAACGAAAATCCCCAAAGGCAGGCTCAAGAGCACCGCCCAAAAAGCAACCCGCAGGCTCAGCACCACAGCTTGCCATTCAAGCGGTGTCAACCAATCGCTCATGGCGCAACCTCCGTGAAGCCTTGCGCGGCGAAAATCGCCCGTGCAGCAGGGGCACGCAAAGCCGCAAAGAGCGCGCGCGCCGCGTCGCTTTGCTCTGCAAGGCCGTCTCGCCGCAAAAGCGCCACGGGATAGCGTATCGCCTTGTGGCTTTCGCCCGCAAACCAGCCTGCCACATGCACACGCGGCTCGGCCCGCGCATCCGTCGCATAGACGATGCCCAATGGCGCCTCTCCCAAGGCCACCAGCGCCAAAGCGGCACGCACATTGTCGGCCTCGGCCACATCGGCGGCAACCTCGTCCCAAAGTGACACGCTTTGTAACGCTGCTTTGCCATATTGCCCGGCGGGCACGGCCTCGGTCAGCGCCATGGCAAGTTTGCCCCCCGCCAACCGCGCCTTTAGATCAAACTCTTTACCTATTTCCTGCGGTGTTGCCGGGGCATGGCTAACCAACACCAGCGCATTCCCCAAAAGGTCCAACCGCGTTCCCGCCACCAGATGACCCGCCGCATCAACCACATCCATCCATTCGGGCGCAGCAGAGAAAAAGATATCAGCAGGCGCGCCCTGCAGGATTTGTCGCGCCAAGGCCCCCGATCCGGCATAGCTCACCACAACCCGCTGACCTGTCTGCGCGCTAAAATCCGCAGTTATCGCGTCCAAAGCCGTTTTCAGCGAAGCGGCTGCGAAAACCACCACTGGATCCGCCGCGCCTTCTGTGTCCGCCACAGGTGGCCGCCAAAAGGCCAGTCCCACCGCAAGCGTAAGGATCAGCACCAAAACAGCCCAAAACCGCACCGTCATGCTGGGGCCATGTCAGGGCGGCGCATCGCCTGAGCGCGGCAAGGGTTATGTCTCATCAGAAATATCCGCCAGCAAATCCTGCAAGGCACCCATCCGGGCCGCGCAGGCTTCCTGCGCGATATCCTGCAGCTTTTGGTAATGCGCCAAAACCGCTGCGCCTGTCTCGGTCAATTGCGCGCCCCCCCCTTGTGCGCCACCGCGCATCGACAGCACAACAGGGGCGCGAAACACCCGGTTCATCTCTTCAACCAAAGACCAAGCGCGTTTATAGCTCATCCCCATCATGCGCCCAGCCGCAGCGATGGACCCGCTGTCGCGGATATGTTCGAGCAAAAGCACCTTTCCCGGCCCCAGCATCGCCCCTTCGCCAAAGACGATCCGAAGTTTCAGTTGCGGGCCATCCGCAAAGCGCAAGACAGAGGTTTCCATAAGATCGTTATGTCACAAGAAACATATCGCAAGCAAGCGCGACCAAAGCCTCTCGCGATCAATGCTGGAAAATGCGCCCCCATGACGCCTAAGGCATCATAGACCTCGCCGCTTTGCGAGCACCCCGCTTATGCCTGCAATCAAGCCGGAAAAACCAAGCCGTCAAATAGTTTGCGCGCCGTCCGCAAAGTGCCTGCCCCAGTCACCCGACCCGCCGCATCTTGCACCAGCAGGACTTCTGCCGCCCCCGTTGGATGCTCGATTGCAAATCGCCCATCAACGGGCCGCACGGCGATTTCAGCCGCAACGCTCTCAGCCAACACGCAGGCCGCCGCCACCGAGACCGCAGCAAAAACACCGATGGAGGCATGACAGCGATGGGGAATAAAACTGCGCGTATGAAGAGCGCCGCCCGCGATTGCGGGTGAAATCAGCGTCATCTTCGGCACTGATTTTTCGCGCACATCGCCCAAATTCATCATGGGCCCTGCAACGAGCCGTATCGCCTCTAGCTGCGCCTTGAGGGCAGTATTCGCCTCAAGCGCCTCGCGGCTTTCCTGCCCGGTCAACCCAAAGTCCTCTGCGCGCAAGATCACCAAAGGCATGCCATTGTCGATCAAGGTGCACGCCATCCCAGCTATCTGATCGCGCGCGCGCCCAGTTGGTAAAAGCGCGCCACACATCGCCCCTTCGATATTCTGAAACATCAACGGGATCGGCGCATGTTGCCCCGGCACGCCATCAATCGCCGCCGTGCCGCGATAACACACGCGCCCGCCCGGCGTTGTCACCTCGGCCACGGCAACTTCGCCGGTGTTTTGCATATGGATCCGCACGCGTGTAACGCCCTCTTGTGCGGCCACCATGCCCCGCTCGATTGCAGCCGGGCCAACTGCCGCCAAGATATTGCCGCAGCCCTGTGCGTCCGAGACCAAGGCTTGATCAACAAAAACCTGCAAGAAAAGATAATCCACATCCGCATCGGCACGCGTAGAGGGGCCCAAAAGCGCGACTTTCGAGGTCAGCGGATCAGCCCCGCCAATCCCGTCGATCTGGCGCGCATCCGGCGAGCCCATGATACGAAGCAACACATCATCCCGCGCCCGAGCCTCGGCGGGCAAATCCTTTGCCAGAAAAAAAGCCCCTTTCGAGGTGCCCCCGCGCATCCAAAGGCAAGGGATGCCCGCTTCCGGGTCAGACATATTTCAGACCCTTCTCCGCCAGTTTCTCGCGCATCTTGTAAAGGTCGAGCCCCAAGGTGCCTTCGGCCAATACCTTTCGCTTGGCCTCTTCGGCGGCCAAACGCGCCTCTGCAGCCCGCAAGACCTCGGCAGCCTCCACGCGTTTGACCACCACAACACCGTCGTCATCCGCCACAATCACATCGCCAGCCTCAATCGCCTGCCCGGCACAAACAATCGGCACATTGACTGACCCCAAGGTCTCTTTCACCGTTCCTTGCGCCGAAACCGCCGTGGACCAAACCGGAAACCCCATTGCGGTCAAATCCCGCAGATCGCGCACACCTGCATCAATGACCAAGCCACAGCACCCCCGCGCCATGGCCGAGGTCGCCAACAGATCCCCGAAATAGCCGTTATCGCAGGGCGATGTTGGGGCCAGCACAAGGATATCCCCCGGCTGGATCTGCTCAATGGCCACATGCAGCATCCAATTGTCACCCGGCGGGGCCGAGATCGTCACCGCAGACCCGGCAATCTGAGCCCCTGCAAAAATGGGCCGCATTTCCGCCGCCAAACAGCCCCGCCGCCCTTGCGCCTCATGCACCGTCGCCACACCAGCGCGGCCCAGCGCGTCAATCACATCGCGCTCGGCCCGAGGAATGTTTTGCACCACAATCGACATCGCGCACTCCTACGACTTCACCGCAGGCGGCGTGCCATGGGTATGAAAGGTTTCGATGGTCTTGAGTCCCCAAGCCTGCCCCTTCTTGCGCTCGGTTTCCGTCCACACCACCGGCTCCCAATCCGGTGCCAGGATCAGCCGGGCACCAGCATTCGCCAATTCCACCCGATTGCCCGCAGGCTCCCAGACATAAAGAAAGAATGTTCCCTGAATGGCATGCTTATGCGGCCCGGTCTCGATATGCACACCGTTCTCCAAAAACACATCCGCAGCGCGCAAGATATCCTCGCGCTGATCGGTGGCATAGGTGACATGGTGCAGCCGCGCATGTCCCCCGCCATGCTCTTCGGTGCAGGCCAGATCATAGGTCTTGTTATTGACAGTGAACCAGCACCCTCCGACCCGACCGTTATCGAGCTGGATCATCTCGGTCACCCGACTGCCCAGACAGGTCTCCATGAAACGGCGGAACTCTCCCACATCCGAAGCCAGCAGGTTAAGGTGGTCCAACCGCCGTGGGCAGGCCCCCTGAGCATGAAACCTAGACGCCATATTCTTGAGTGCTGGCCGATCTCCCCCCTCTCGGGGCGCGCGCTGACTGTCCCAATAGATCTCGAAAATATGCCCGAATGGATCCTCGAACCGGAACGCCTGCCCATGGCCCAGATCCCCATCCTGCCAGCCATGCACCTTGTATCCTGACGCCTCGATCACCGCGACCCGCCGCAGCAAAGCTTCTGGGCTGGCCACACGATAACCGATATGGCCCACGCCCGTTGTGTGATGGCGGGTAAGCTTGAGCGAATGATATTCGTAATCATCCCAAGCCCGCAGATAGGCGCTGGTTTCGTCTTGGCCAGAGAGCTTCAACCCATAAATACGGGTAAAGAAATCAAGGCTCTCATCGAACTTGTCGGTATAGACCTCGACATGCCCCAAATGGGCAATATCAAAACTCGGGTTGGTCGGCTGGCGCATCTCGCACTCCCTTTCCATCTACCGCCCAAGGGTCTTGCAAGACCCTTACAAGCGATTTGCAAATCGCTTCGCAGGCGCTTGCAAGCGCCTGTGGCTTTACAATTCATCCACCGTGCGCGGAAAGATTGACTGGAACCCTTCCGCATAAAGACACGCGCGCCCGCCGCCTTGCCCGCCCGAGTTTCGGGTAAAGTGATTGGCGCGGTTCTGTGCCACCCGGGTATAAAACTCCCACAGATGCTCTTGCCCTTCCATGCATTCGATGGCGGCGCGCTTTTTCTCCCACACCGGGGTGATGTCGAGAAAGGTATCGGGCTTCCACCCCATCTGCTCGGTTTGATGTGGCTCAAACAGATATAATTGCGGCGCTCCCAGCACTTTTTGCCCCGGATTATGCCCCCAGGCCTGTGCTGTGGAACGGCATTCAAGCACGATCTGCGTCGTCAGCATATGATCGGTGTTATAGGGGTCATATTGCGAATGGCTGAGCATGAAAGATGGCTGCACGTCCCGCATCACATCGACCAACCGGTCTTTATCATCCCGCGTCATCTCCAGCGGATAATCCCCCAGATCAAACGCATGCAGCTGATGCACACCCAGCGCCTCGGCGGCCAGTTCGGCTTCTCGCCGGCGGGCGTCTTTGACCTTTTGCAACGTCATCCCCGGCTGTTTCCACAGTTTCGCGCTCTCGCCGCGCTCACCAAACGACAAGCACACCACGGTTACGTTATAGCCCATCGACGCATGCAGCGCGATGGCGCCCCCGCAGCGCCACACAAAATCGGCGGCATGGGCTGAAATCACGAGGGCTGTTTTCTTGACCGACATAGCAGTCTCCTCCGGTTCATCTGCCTCCGACATGTCACGCGGCACCGGGCAGGGACAATTCCAAACCCTGCCCCGCAGCATAAGTTATGGCTATTGCCTGTAGTTTGTCCGACCATCTTGCGGCAGGTGTTGCTGATAGCCCGTGCATCGCGCGGCGCCTGTCAGCCGCTTGCGGCCCTTCTGCTTGCAAAGCCCCTACGGGAAAGACTCACCATGCCGCAGCGCCCTGCCCATCTGTGTTTCATTGGCTTCGGTGAGGCGGCCACTGCCTTTTTGTCAGGCTGGGACATCGCGCGCCCGGCGCATATCACGGCCTATGACCGCAAGACCGATATCGACGCCAGCCGCGCTTTGCAATTGACCCAATATGCAGCCCATCGCGTCACACCCGGCCTCAGCCTCAAAGCCGCGTTGCAAGGCGCAGATACCGTGTTCTGCCTTGTCACCGCCGATGAAGCCTGCGCCGCCGCGCGCGCCGCCGCGCCATATTTGGCGAAGGGCGCGCTTTGGTTTGACGGCAACTCCTGTGCGCCCAGCACCAAGCGCCAAGCCGCAGCCGTCATCGAGGCTGCGGGGGGGCGTTATGTGGATCTCGCGATCATGTCGCCGGTCCATCCGCTGCGCCATCATGCGCCCTTGCTCATCGCCGGGTCCCACACCGACGCGGCCAATGCCGCGCTGCAGGCCCTCGACATGAAGCCGCGCGCCGTCGGGGCAGAAGTCGGCCGCGCCTCCGCCATCAAGATGATCCGTTCGGTGATGGTCAAAGGCCTCGAAGCTCTGACAGCCGAATGCCTGCTCTCGGCCCATCGCGCCGGGGTCGCTGACGAAGTGCTTGCCTCCCTCACGGCGTCTCATCCCGGCATCGCTTGGCCACGCCAAGGGGCCTATAACCTAGAGCGGATGATGGTGCATGGCACAAGGCGCGCGGCAGAAATGCGCGAAGTTGCCATCACTATTGCTGACTTGGGTTTGGGGGGCGAGATGGCCGCCGCCACCGCACTTTGGCAAGATCGCATCGCCGACAGTGACACCGCCCCCGGCGCTGACGATCTCGCCCTGCGGGCCGCGGCGCTCTTGGCGCGGCTCTAAGGCGCGGGCGCACCATCCTCCTGCGTACCGCCCTCCTCCCCCCAAAATGCGATGACCCCATGGCGGCTCCCTGCGTAGGCCCAAGGATGGGCACGCGGATCAATCCATTCACCAGCCGACGAACGGGCGGCTCAACTGGCATGCCAATGCGCTCTGATGGTCATTCCGCATAGACCCGGCCCCGCCGCTCTGACAGGATCGCATCAACCACCCACGACTTGCCTAACATCAGGCCCAGCCCATGAGCAAACGCCCCACGTCCGCCCCTTCCGTGCCCCGTAACCTGCGGCATTTACGGCTCTTTTTGGCCGTCGCAGAGACTGGCAGCGTCACCGATGCCGCCGCACGGTGCCACGTCACCCAGCCTGCGGTCACTCAAGCCTTGGCCAAGCTTGAACTGGCGATTGGCGCGACGCTCTTCGAACGCACCCGGCAGGGCTTCTTTGCCACGCCCCAAGGCGTGATCCTTGCCGAACGCATCCGGCGCGCCTTGGCGCGGCTCGACCCCGCACTCTCCGACATCGCGCCCCGCCTCACCCTCACCGCGTCTTTGGCGCAACTCCAAGCACTCGTTGCCCTACGTGAGACCGAGAACTTCACTCTCGCCGCCCGTCGCCTCGGGCTGGCCCAGCCCACGGTGCACCGCGCGATTACGCAATTGGAACAAGAAGCCGGCCGCATCCTCTTTGAGCGCACCGCATTCGGCATGATCGCCTCCCGACAGGCCAAAACCCTTGCCCAAGCCATGCGATTGGCGCTCACGGAACTGGACCAAGCCGAAGCGGAACTGGCCGATTTGAACGGCGAAGAGGTCGGGCGCTTGGTGATCGGCGCCTTGCCCTTGTCGCGCTCGGTGTTGCTGCCGCAGGCCATCGTGGAATTTCGCGCGGCCCGGCCCACTTACCCGGTTCTGATCCTTGATGGCCCCTATGACGAACTGCTCTCTGGCCTGCGTCGCGGCGATATCGACTTGATACTGGGCGCATTGCGCGACCCCAGCCCAATCGCGGATGTGGTCCAGGAGCCCCTGTTTGAAGACCGCCTTTCAATCCTCGCCGGGCGCAACCACCCCTTCGCGGGCCGCGCCGACTTGCGCCGCGAAGATTTGCATCGCTGTGGCTGGGTCGTGCCCCGTCGCGGCACCCCCTCACGCGAGCAATTCGACGCCTTCTTCGCCGATCTCGGCCCCCCTGCCTCGATTGTCGAAGCAGGCTCCATCCTCTTGATGCGCGAAATTCTTGCCCGCTCCCCGCTCTTGGGCTGCATTTCCGCCACACAAGCCCAAGCCGAAATCTCGCACGGGCTCTTGGCCGAAGTGCCTGTCGCAGCCCGGTGGACTGCGCGCGCCATCGGCCTGACCCGGCGCGAAAATTGGCACCCCACCAAAGCGCAATCCCAGATGCTCGACATTCTTCATCGTTTGGCACGCGCCCTCGCCCCTAAGCCCCACATGAAATGACGCAGCGGCATGCGCCGCACCGATGATTGCGCGCCTGCCATTGCAGGCGGATACTGGGCGCGCTGACCAACCGCGATGGGAAGGACTGACCATGCTCAAGGGCATCCGCATTATTGAAGTCGAGGGCCTCGGCCCCGGCCCATTCGCGGCCATGACATTGGCCGATCTCGGCGCAGACGTCATCGTGGTGCACCGCAAAGGCGGCAATGCCACGCCGGGCGTGCCCAACCAACCGATCCTTGATCGCGGCAAACGCTCGATTGCCCTCGACCTCAAAGACCCCGATGATCGCACAACATTTCTCGCCCTTACCCAAACAGCCGATGCGCTGATCGAGGGCTTTCGCCCCGGCGTTATGGAAAAGCTGGGCCTCGGTCCCGCTGATCTGCACGCGCTTCAGCCGCACCTGACCTATGGCCGCATGACAGGCTGGGGCCAGACTGGCCCATTGTCACATGCCGCAGGCCATGATCTCAATTATATCTCGCTTTCGGGCGCGCTCTGGCCCGCGTCGCCCGCAGGCGCTCCGCCCGTTACGCCCGCCACTGTGGTGGGCGATATTGGTGGCGGGGCGCTCTATCTGGTCATTGGGATTCTCGCAGGTATCCTCAACGCCCGCACGACTGGAAAAGGCACCACGGTTGATGCCGCCATCGTTGATGGCTCGGCGCATATGATGAACCTTTTGATGACGCTGCGCCAAGTTAGCCCCGGTTACGCCGCCCGCGGTGCCAGCCCGCTTGACGGCTCACACTGGAGCCGCAGCTATGCCTGCGCGACAGGCGGCTATATTTCGGTGCAATGCCTTGAGCCGAAATTCTATGCGCTCTTTTTGGAAAAGCTGGGTCTTTTGAATGATCCCGATTTTGACCCCGCCCGCCAATTTGACCCCACCACATGGCCCAATGCCACTGACAGGCTCGAAGCGATTTTTGCCACCCATGACCGCGACTATTGGGCCGCGCTGTTCTTAGGGTCTGACGCTTGCGTGGCCCCCGTTCTGTCCCCGGATGAGGCCGCGGCGCATCCGCTCAATACCGCGCGCGCCATTTGGTCGAGCCCGCAAGGCACATTGCAAGCCGCCCCCGCACCGCGTTTTGATGGGCAGTCCATCTCGCCCGGCCCGATCCCCAAACGCGGCCAGCATGACGCGGAAATTCGCGCCGAGCTCAAGACTTAAGCGCTACTTCTTACGCATCGCATCCAACAGCGCCGCCCCAAAGGCCCCCCCGGCAGTTGCGCCTTGATCAGATCCGCGTGGCCCTGCCTGCATGGGGGCGGCCTGCATCGCAGGGGCACCTTTACGCGCAACAGGCTTTGCACGCTCGCCCCCGCGCTCGGCCCGCGCCTCCTTGGCCGAAGCGCCGCCGTCTTTCCGCATGGTCAATCCGATCCGTTTGCGCGGCACATCAACTTCCGTCACCCGCACCTGCACCACATCCCCCGCTTTCACCACCTCATGAGGATCTTTGACAAAGCGATCCGCCAATTGGCTCACATGGACCAAACCATCTTGATGCACACCGATATCCACAAACGCACCAAAGGCCGCCACATTGGTCACAGTGCCTTCCAGCACCATGCCCGGCTTGAGATCCTTGATATCCTCCACCCCTTCCGCAAAGGACGCCGTCTTGAACGAGGGGCGCGGATCACGGCCGGGCTTTTCCAACTCTGCGAAAATATCCTTGACCGTGGGCAGACCAAACCGCTCATCCACAAACTGCGCTGGCTCCATCCGTTGCAGCGCAGCCGTATCCCCCATCAAAGCTCGGATGTCGCGGCCACAGGCCTTCACGATCCGCCGGGCGACCTCATAGGCCTCGGGATGAACTGAACTGGCGTCAAGCGGTTCTGTCCCATCGGTGATCCGCAAAAATCCGGCGCATTGCTCAAAGGCACGGGGGCCCAGTCTGGCAACTTTCAGCAAATCCTTGCGGGCCTTGAACGCGCCATGGGCATCACGATGCGCCACCACCGCCTCGGCCAACCCCGGCCCAAGCCCAGAGACATGTGCCAAAAGCGGCGCCGAGGCCGTGTTCAGATCAACCCCCACCGCGTTCACCGCATCCTCCACCACCGCCTCTAGCGATTTTGTCAGACGGTGCTGGTCCACATCATGCTGATACTGGCCCACCCCAATGGATTTCGGTTCAATCTTCACCAATTCCGCCAGCGGGTCTTGCAAGCGCCGCGCAATACTCACCGCGCCGCGCAATGACACGTCCAACTCCGGGAACTCCCGCGCCGCCAGCTCCGAGGCCGAATAAACCGATGCCCCCGCCTCGCTGACCACAACTTTGAGCGGCAT
>DOOI01000039.1:28947-30420 GCA_003512825.1 Paracoccaceae bacterium
CTGACCACCACTTTGAGCGGCATCGCCACCCCTTTCGGCAGCGCCTTGAGCGCATCCGCCACCAACCGCTCCGTCTCGCGGCTGGCAGTGCCATTGCCGATTGCGATCAGCGCCACGCCATGGCGCGCCACCAGCCGCAATATCTCTGCCTCCGTACCGCGCACATCGTTTTTCGGCTGAAACGGATAGACTGTCGCAGTTTCCAACAGCTTGCCCGTCGCATCGACCACAGCCGCCTTCACCCCGGTGCGAATGCCCGGATCAAGCCCCAGAACCGGTTTGGCGCCAGCAGGAGCGGCCAAAAGCAAATCCTTCAAATTCCGTGCAAAAACCCGGATGGCTTCTTCTTGCGCGCGCGCGCGCATGTCGCCCATCAAATCCACCATCATCGCCATGGACAGCTTCACCCGCCATGTCCAGCCCGCCGCAGCGCGCAACCACATATCACCAGCCCCAGTGCCAGCGGCCTCCACAACAGCCGCCACCATTGCTTCGGCACGCGCCTTCCCCGTCTCCGGCTCCGGGCCAATATCAAGCGACACAATCCCTTCCTTGGAGGCTCGCAACAATGCCAGCGCCCGGTGCGACGGAATCGTCGACCATGCCTCGGAATGGGCAAAATAATCCGAAAACTTGGCCCCTTCTGCTTCCTTTCCGGGGATAACCTTGGCTGTCACCAAAGCCTCGCGCTGCAACCATGCCCGCATCCGCCCCAAGAGCGCCGCATCCTCCGAAAGCCGTTCGGCCAGAATATCGCGCGCGCCTTCCAATGCGGCTTTCACCTCCGGCACCGCCGCACTCAATACCCCGGCTGCCAAGGCCTCAGGCACCGCGCTGCGATCTGCCAAAATCGCATCCAGCAGCGGCTCCAGCCCGTTTTCCCGCGCGATCATCGCCTTGGTGCGCCGCTTGGGCTTGTAGGGCAGGTAAATGTCTTCCAACTCCGCCTTCGTCACAGCCCGGCCAATCGCACGCGCCAGATCGTCCCTCATTTTGCCCTGTTCGGTGATCGAGCTGAAAATCGTCGCGCGGCGGTCTTCCATCTCACGCAGATAGCCCAGCCGATCCGCCAAGGTGCGAAGCTGGGTATCATCCAGCCCCCCCGTCACCTCTTTGCGATAACGCGCCACAAACGGCACTGTTGCGCCCTCGTCCAACAGCCCCACCGCTGCCACCACTTGCCGGGCAGAAGCGCCAATTTCTTTGGCAATTGTCTCGGAAATTCGGGCGGCGGTATCCATCGGGCTCTCCTTCACTCGGGACGCCCGTTCTACTCGCCCCACGCACCCGCGCCAAGGATTCGCAGGCCAAAAAGAAAGGGCGGAGAAAACCTCCGCCCCATCTCATAGGTCAAACCGCGTTACGCCAGCGAGGGCAAGTAAAGCACAATCGCCGGGAAGGCGACCAACAGGCCAATCGTCACCGCATCCGCGATGAAAAACGGGGTCACGCCACGGAACACATCTTGCACCG
>DOOI01000039.1:30764-30895 GCA_003512825.1 Paracoccaceae bacterium
GTGATCAAGCAAAACTCGGCCATTTTCACCACCAAGATCCCGAACCAGATCGCGCACATCGGCCCCGACATGCCAAAGGCACTATCGGCCGCGCTGACATATTCACCGCCATTGAGCGCCATCACAGCCGG
>DOOI01000087.1:0-2160 GCA_003512825.1 Paracoccaceae bacterium
GTCCGCGCCAGCGGATGTTTTTTGCCGACGCCCCAGAAAAAGCCCCCGCACTCAACAAAATTCCCTTAGTGAAATGGGATCGTAAATACACCTATGTTTCTTCGACCCACATGTTACTGCCGCGCGGGCTTAACCTCGTCTATGATGAATGGGGCGGCGAAAAAGCATCCGGCGTTCTTTTGCACACAAAATTCCTTGACACATTCGCAATCAAGGCCGCCGAAGAGCTGAACCGCAAACAGCATTACGCCGCCAGTGTCGAATACAAAGCCTATGCCGAGAGCTTAAAAGACAATCCCGACCTTTGGTGCAAATGGTCCGAGAAATATATCAATTGGCGCCAGCTTGAGATTTTGGGCCTTATGTCCAAAGGAAACTGGGCATGACAGGATCTGTCGGAATTGTAATGCTCGTCCACACGGCGCTCGCGCGCGCTGAACAAGTGGCACGCCACTGGGCAGCCGCTGGCTGTCCGGTTGTTATTCACGTCGACAAAATGGTGCCCCGCACCACCCATGATGCCTTTGTCGCCTCGCTTGCTGATCTACCAGATGTGCTCTTTTCGCGCAGATATCGGTGTGAATGGGGAACATGGGGCCTCGTCGCGGCGACGCAATCCGCCAGCGAAAGGATGCTCGCAGCTTTCCCTGCGGTGCGTCATGTCTATCTTGCTTCGGGCTCCTGCCTTCCACTTCGCCCTGTCCAAGAGCTCATTGATTACCTTGCGGCTCGTCCGCGTACCGATTTCATTGAAAGTGCGACAACTTCTGACGTTCCCTGGACTGTCGGGGGCCTCGACGAGGAGCGTTTCACGCTCCGCTTCCCATTTAGTTGGCGCAAGAACCGCTATCTTTTTGACCGCTATGTCGCGCTTCAACGTAAAGTCGGGTTCAAACGCCGCATCCCGCACGGAATTGTCCCACATATGGGCAGCCAATGGTGGTGCCTGACCCGCCAAACGCTCAGTGCCATCCTGCAAGACCCGGAACGTTCGACCTATGACCGCTATTTCTCGAAGGTCTGGATCCCCGATGAAAGCTACTTTCAAACGCTTGCGCGTCAGTACTCCACCAATATTGAAAGCCGTTCGCTCACCCTTTCTAAGTTCGACTTCCAAGGTAAGCCGCACATATTTTATGATGACCATCTCCAGCTTTTGCGCCGTTCCGATTGTTTCGTGGCGCGAAAGATATGGCCCCATGCCGAGCGGCTTTTTGAAGCATTCTTGACCGACGAGGCCTCGGCGATGAAACGAACCGAGCCAAATCCGGGCAAGATTGACCGTATTTTCGCCAAGGCCGTTGAGCGGCGGACGCGTGGCCGCGCCGGCCTTTACATGCAAAGCCGATGGCCAAACCAAGACTGGGAAAATGGTGTGACCAGCGGCCCTTACTCTGTCTTTGGCGGTTTTAGCGATCTCTTTGAGGATTTCGAAGACTGGCTAGGGCGAGCCACTGATGCCCGTGTGCATGGTCATCTTTTTGGACCCAAGCGTGTCGAATATGGTGGCGGACAAAACGTTATGAATGGCGCGCTGTCCGATAGCGCCGCGGTGCGTGACTATAGCCCTCGTGCCTTTCTTGCGAACCTGATCTGGAATACACGCGGCGAACGCCAGTGCTTTCAATTTGGGCCGGCTGATGCCCAAGATATCACATGGTTTATCGCAAAAGACCCGAATGCACAGATCAGCGTTATATCAGGGGCTTGGGCTGTGCCACTTTTCAAATCAAACCGTAATTTTGCCGACATCCGCAAAGAAGCGGCGGAATTGCAAAAGATCGAGAGCGAGTTTCTTAATACTCTGCGCTCGCCCTATGCCAAGGCCCGCATCCGTATTTGGACCATGGCTGAATTTATCGAAGCACCGATGGAGCCCCTGCAGTCAATCATTGACGAGATTGGCCACCGTGCTTTGCGTCGATTGGCTGAGGCGCCGAAAATGGCGGATCTATCAGGTTTTGGCCAATTCTTGCAGAACTTGAAAAACCAAGGGATGCACCCGCATCTGATGGGGGATTTCTCATTGGAGCGCGACACGTCTGTGCCTGCCAAGCAACCCCGCAAACCTTATCTGGTACAATAACGCTCAATGTCTGATCGCTTTGACTACTTTATCGTTTTCGCTGAAATGCGGACGGGCTCCAATTTTTTGGAGAC